>NZ_CAACVB010000118.1 GCF_900659635.1 Actinomadura roseirufa
TACCCGGCGGCCTTGCAGGCGGTGACGATGTCGTCGATGTTCTCGGGCAGCTCGCGGGCGCCGCGGAGATCCAGGGCGCGGACGCCGTCGCGGTGCACGCCACGGCGAGCGTCGAGACGGTCGTGGCGGTCGTCGGCGGGATCCTCGCGGGCGTCCCGGTGGTGCCGCTCCCGCCCGACTCCGGGCCCGACGAGCGCGCCCACATCCTCGGCGACTCCGGCGCGAGCCTGCTGCTCGCCGCGCGCGGCGACGCGCCCGAGGACGGGCCGCCGCTGGTCCCGGTGGACGAGCTGCCGCGCACGGCGGAGGCCGCCCCGGCGGAGGCCCCGCCCGGCGCCACCGCGCTGATCCTCTACACCAGCGGGACGACGGGCGCGCCGAAGGGCGTGCTCGTCTCGCGCGGCGCCATCGCGGCCGGGCTGGACGCGCTGGCCGCGGCGTGGGAGTGGACGTCCGGCGACGTCCTCGTGCACGGGCTGCCCCTGTTCCATGTGCACGGTCTCGTCCTCGGCGTCCTCGGGCCGCTGCGGACGGGCTCGGCGCTCGTCCACACCGGGCGGCCGAAGCCCGAGGCGTACGCGGCGGCGGCGCGCGACGGCGGAACCCTGTTCTTCGGGGTCCCCACCGTCTGGGCGAGGACGGCCGCGGACCCGTCCGCCGCGCGGGAGCTGCGGCGGGCGCGCCTGCTCGTCTCCGGCAGCGCGCCGCTCCCGGTGCCGGTGTTCGAGCGGCTCGCGGACCTCACCGGCCACCGGCCGGTCGAGCGGTACGGCATGACCGAGACCCTCATCACCGTCAGCGCGCGCGCCGCCGGCGACCGCCGTCCCGGCCATGTCGGGACCCCGCTGCCGGGCGTGGAGACGCGGCTGGCCGCCGAGGACGGCACGCCCGTCCCGGCGGACGGCGAGACCCCGGGCGAACTGCACGTGCGCGCGCCGATGCTGTTCAGCGGCTACCTCGGCCGGCCCGAGGCCACCGCCGGGTCGTTCGCGGACGGCGGCTGGTTCCGCACCGGGGACATCGCCGTGATCGGCCCCGACGGCTGGCACCGGATCGTCGGGCGGGCCTCCACCGACCTCATCAAGAGCGGCGGCTACCGCATCGGCGCCGGCGAGGTCGAGAACGCGCTGCTCGCCCACCCGGCCGTCCGCGAGGCCGCCGTGGTCGGCACCCCGCACGACGACCTAGGCGAGCAGGTGACCGCGTTCGTCGTCGCCGACGGCGTCGGCGAGCGGCAGCTCATCGACTTCGTCGCCGCGCGGCTGTCGGCGCACAAACGGCCCCGCACCGTCCACCTCGTGGACGCCCTGCCCCGCAACGCCATGGGCAAGATCGTCAAGAAGCGCCTCACCGCCCCCTGAGCCGGCGCGCGCGGCCGTCCGCGCCGCGCGAGGTGGGCTGGAGCCGATCCGGTTAGGCTGGCCGGGTGAGCGAGCCACTCGTTGAGCGCATGCGCGGTTTCGGGACGACGATCTTCGCGGAGATGACCGCGCTCGCCGCGGAGACCGGCGCGATCAATCTCGGCCAGGGCTTCCCGGACACCTCCGGCCCCGCGGCCATGCTGGACACGGCGGTCGAGGCGATCCGGTCGGGCGTGAACCAGTACCCGCCGGGCCCGGGCGTCCCGGAACTGCGCGCCGCCGTCGCCGCGCAGCGCCTTCGGCGCCATGGGCTGACCTACGACCCCGCAGCCGAGGTCTTCGTGACCGTCGGGGCCACCGAGGGGATCGCCGCGTCCGTCCTCGCGCTCGCCGGCCCCGGCGACGAGGTCATCGTCTTCGAGCCCTACTACGACTCCTACGCCGCCACGATCGCGCTGTCCGGAGCCGTCCGCAGGCCCGTCACCCTCCGCCCCGAGCAGGGCCGCTTCACCTTCGACCCGGACGAGCTCCGCGCCGCCGTGAACCCCCGCACCCGGCTCATCCTCGTGAACTCGCCGCACAACCCCACGGGCACCGTGTTCACCCGCGCCGAACTCGAGGCCATCGCCGCGCTGTGCCGCGAGCACGACCTCATCGCCGTCACCGACGAGGTGTACGAGTACCTCACGTTCGACGACGCCGCCCACATCCCCCTCGCCACCCTCGACGGCATGCGCGAGCGGACCGTGACGGTGTCGTCGGCGGGCAAGACCTTCTCCGTCACCGGCTGGAAGACCGGCTGGGTCACCGCGCCCGCCGCCCACATCCGCGCCGTCCAGACGGTGAAGCAGTTCCTCACCTTCGCGGTCAGCGCCCCCTACCAGCTGGCCGCCGCCTACGCCCTTGAACACGAGGGCGCATGGGTGGAGGAACTCCGCAAGTCACTCCAGGCCAAACGCGACCGCCTCATCGTCGGCCTCGAAGCCGCCGGGTTCACCACCTACCGCCCCCAGGGCACCTACTTCGTCCAGGCCGACATACGCCCGCTCGGCCTCGCCGACGGCATGGACCTCGCCCGCGCCCTCCCCGGGAAAGCGGGCGTCGTCGCCGTCCCCTCCCAGGTCTTCTACGACCACCCCCAAGCCGGCGCCCACTTCGTCCGCTTCGCCTTCTGCAAGAAGGACGAGGTCATAGACGAAGCCGTGGAACGCCTGGCCGCCGTCTCCCTGGGGGGCGGCCCACAGACCGTCGTCTAGGAATCGGAACAGGGGAGGAGTGGGTGCGGGGTGCCCGATCCGATCGAGGTTCGCAAGATTCCCCTTGAGAGCGTGACCGACGCGTCCGGGCTGGCGCGGCTGATCGACGGCGGTGTGCTGGACGCCGACCGGGTGCTCGCCGTCATCGGCAAGACCGAGGGCAACGGCGGTGTCAACGACTACACCCGGCTGCTGGCCGACCGGGCGTTCCGCGAGGTGCTGGCGGCCAAGGGGAGCCGCACGGCGGAGGAGGTGGCGCGGGTCCCGCTGGTGTGGTCGGGCGGCACCGACGGCGTGCTCAGCCCGCACGCCACGGTGTTCGCCACCGTGGACCCGGCGTCCGCGCCGGTGACCGACGAGCCCCGGCTGTCGGTCGGCGTCGCGATGAGCGAGGTGATCCGGCCCGAGGACATCGGCCGGCCCGCGATGGTCGAGACGGTCGCCGCCGGGGTCCGCGCGGCGATGAGGATCGCCGGGATCGCCGACCCGGCCGACGTCCACTACGTCCAGACCAAGACCCCGCTGCTCACCCTCGACACGATCAACGAGGCCAGGGCCCGGGGGCGGGACGTCGTCACCGAGGACACGCTCGCGTCGATGGACGTGTCCAACTCGACGACCGCGCTCGGCGTCGCCGTGGCGCTCGGCGAGATCGAGCCGCCCGCCGCCGGGCAGATCCACCGGGACCTGTCGCTGTACTCGTCGGTCGCGTCCTGCTCGTCGGGGGTGGAGCTGGACCGGGCGCAGATCGTCGTGGTCGGCAACGTCCGCGGCATCGGCGGCCGGTACCGGGCCGGGCACGGTGTGATGAAGGACGCACTCGACGCCGACGGCATCTGGGACGCGATCGCCTCGACCGGCCTCGAACTGCCGGACCGGCCGCGCGCGGGCGACCTGCGCGGCCGGCTCGTCAACGTGTTCGTCAAGTGCGAGGCCGATCCCTCCGGGTCGGTGCGGGGGCGCCGCAACATCATGCTGGACGACTCCGACGTGCACTGGCACCGGCAGATCAAGGCGTGCGTCGGCGGCGTCGCCGCCTCCGTCACCGGCGATCCGGCCGTGTTCGTGTCCGTCGCCGCCGTCCACCAGGGGCCCTCGGGCGGCGGGACCGTCGCCGCCATCGCCGACCTCGGGTGAGCGGAGAGTTACCGGATCGTCGCCCCCGGCGCTCGCCGGAGGTTATAGCCTTCCTGCCGTGTCCGGACTGACCATTCCCGAACCCCAGTTCCCCGGGGACGACGGCGGCGCCGACCCCCGGCTGTGCGAGGCCCTCGCCGGCCACGCGGCCGGGCGCGTCGGCGAGCACGCCGTCCTGCGGCGGCTGCAGGACGCGCGGCTGCTGGTGCCCGTCGTCGCCGTCCTCACCGAGGAGGAGGTCTCGCCCGGCGGCCTGCGCCGGGAGAAGTCCAGCGACATGGCGCTGCCCACGCTGATCGGCGAGGACGGGCGGCGCGGCGTTCTCGGGTTCACCTGCGCGGAGACCATGGCGCGGTGGCGGGCCGACGCCCGGCCGGTCGCCGTGCACGCCCGGCAGGCGTGCCGGGCCGCGCTCGACGAGGGCGCGCACGCCCTGGTCGTGGACGTGGCGGGCCCGGTGCCGTTCGCCGTGGACGGGCTGCGCCTGCACCTGCTCGCCGAGGGACGGCCGGTGCCGCCGCCGCACGAGGACCCCGACGTCCTCGCCGCCGTGGAGGCCGCGTTCGGGGCCGAGCCGTCGGTCACCGGCGTCCGCGTCACCGCGGGCACCGCCGCCGAGCTCGCCGTCCGGTTCTCCGTGGGCCCCGGCCAGGACGAGCGGGGCACCGTGCAGCGGGTCTCCGACCGGCTCGCCGAGCTGCTGCGCGGCCGCATCGTCGGCGGCGTCGAGCTCAGCGTCGTCCGCCGGTAGGGCCGGCGCCGTGGACGCCCCCGACCCCGAGCCCGCCCCCGAGCCGGCCCCCGGGCCGGCGTGGTCGGTGCGGGCCGACTGGACGGTGCCGCTGCGGCGGCGTCCCGCCGCCGCCGGGCTGCTGTGCGCCGCCGTCCTCGCGGCCCTCACCGCGCGGATCGGGCTGCGCGCCGACCTGCCCGCGTTCCTGTGGATCGGGGTCGCCGGGAGCCTGCTCGGCATGGTCGACGTCGCGCTGAAACGGCTCCCCGAGCCGCTGACCCTCCCGTCCTACGCCGCCGGGCTGGCGCTGTTCGCCGCCGCCGCGTGCTGCACCGCCGGCGGCGCCGCCCGGTTCGCGCACGCGCTGATCGGCATGGCCGCGCTCGGCGCGCTGTTCGGCGTCCCGTGGGCGCTGCTGCCCGCGGGAACGATCGGCTTCGGCGACGTCACGCTCGCCGGGCTGCTCGGGCTGTACCTCGGCTGGCTCGGCCCGGAGGCGTGGTTCCTCGGCGTGACCGGCACGTTCGTGTTCGCCGCCGCGGTGTCGCTGACCCTGCTGGCCACCGGGCGCGCGGACCGCGGGACGCAGATCCCGTACGGGCCGTTCCTGCTGGCCGGGGCGCTGGCCGCGGTCCTCGTGCACGGCCCCTGAAAAACGGTTGGCGCGCCGCCGCCCCCGGTCGGCAAGCTGAGGCGGTGCAGAACGACAGCGACACCGACCTTGACCTCGACGCCTTCGTCGCCGACGGGTTCGTCCGGGTCGCCGGGGCGTTCCCCGGCGAGCTCGCCGCCGAGTGCCGCGAGATCCTCTGGCGCGACACGGGCTGCGACCCCGCCGACCCGGCGACGTGGACGCGGCCCGTCGTCCGGCTCGGGGCCTACGCGCAGCCGCCGTTCCGGGCCGCCGCGAACACCCCGCGGCTGCGCGCCGCGTTCGACGCCGTCGCGGGCGCGGGCCGCTGGGAGCCGCTCGGCGGGCTCGGCACGTTCCCGGTGCGCTTCCCGAGCGACGACCCGGCAGGCGACGACGGCTGGCACATCGACGCGAGCTTTCCCGGCGACGACCCCACCGACTTCTTCAAGTGGCGGGTCAACCTCGCCTCCAGGGGCCGTGCCCTGCTCCTGCTGTTCCTGTTCTCCGACGTCGGCGAGGACGACGCGCCCACCCGCGTCCGCGTCGGCTCCCACCTGGACGTGCCGCCCCTTCTCGAACCGGAGGGCGAGGCGGGACTGACGATGCTGGACGCCTCGGAACGGGCCGTGGCCGCCACCGAGCACCGTCCCGTCGCGCTCGCCACCGGCCGCGCCGGCGACGTCTACCTGTGTCATCCCTTCCTGGTGCACGCCGCCCAGCGGCACCGCGGGACCGAGCCCCGCTTCATGGCGCAGCCGCCGCTGGTACCGTCCGGGGCGTCGCGGCTCGACGGCCCCGGCCCCTCACCCGTGGAGATCGCGATCCGGCGAGGTCTCGGGCGCTGAGCGCCCCCTTCGCAGGCTGAGACGATCCGTCCACAGGAGTGACCCCGTGCTGACCATGCAGGACGCCCTGATCCGGCTCACCGCCCACTGGGCGGGGCACGGCTGCCTCGTCGCGCAGCCGATGAACACCGAGGTCGGGGCGGGCACGCTGAACCCGTCCACCGCGTTGCGCGTGCTCGGGCCCGAGCCGTGGCGCGTCGCCTACGCCGAGCCGAGCGTCCGGCCCGACGACGCGCGCTACGGTGACAACCCCAACCGGCTGCAGACCCACACGCAGTTCCAGGTCGTCCTCAAGCCCGAGCCAGGCGACGCGCAGGAGCTGTACCTGGCCAGCCTCGCCGCGCTGGGCGTCGACCTGCGCGCCCACGACGTCCGGTTCGTCGAGGACGACTGGGCGTCCCCGGCGCTCGGCGCGTGGGGCCTCGGCTGGGAGGTGTGGCTGGACGGGCTGGAGATCACCCAGTTCACCTACTTCCAGCAGTCCGGCGGCCTGCCCCTCGACCCCGTATCGGTGGAGATCACCTACGGGATGGAGCGCATCCTCATGGCGTTGCAGGGCGTCTCGCACTTCAAGGACATCGTGTACGCGCCGGGCGTCACCTACGGGGAGGCGTTCGGGCAGGCCGAGTACGAGATGAGCCGCTACTACCTGGACGACGCCGACATCGCCGCCACCCGCGGCCTGTTCGAGACGTACGCGGCCGAGGCCCGCCGGATGCTGGACGCGCGGCTGCCCGTCCCGGCGCACTCCCTGGTGCTGAAGTGCTCGCACGCATTCAACGTCCTGGACGCCCGCGGCGCGATCGGCACGGCGGAGCGGGCCCGGGCCTTCGCGCGGATGCGGGGCCTGGCCCACGAGGTCGCGCGCCTGTGGGTGGACCGCCGCGCGGAGCTCGGCCATCCCCTCCTGGACGCCGCGAGCGCCGCGGCGGCGTCCGGCGAGGCGGCGCCGCGCGGCTCGTCGCCGCCGGAGACCGCCGGGCCCGCGACGTTCGCACTCGAGATCGGCGTCGAGGAGCTGCCGGCGCGCGAGGTCGCCCGCACCGCCCGCGACGTCGCGGACAGGCTCGGCCGGGGGCTGGCGGAGGCGGGGCTGCTGACCGGCGCGTCCGCGGTCGCCTCCTACGCCACGCCCCGCCGCGTCATCGTGGTCGTCACCTCCCTGGAACCGCGCGAACCCGACACCGAGCAGATGGTGAAGGGCCCGCGGCTCGCGTCCGCCTACGACGCCAGCGGCGCCCCCACCCGGGCGCTGCTGGGCTTCGCGCGGTCCCGGGGCATCGACGCCGCCGACGTCCGGACGGTCACCGTGGGCGGCGTGGAGTACGCCGGGCACGTCCGCGCCGTCCCCGGGCGGCCCGCCGCGCGCGTCCTCGCCGACCTCTTCCCCGAGATCGTCGGCGGCCTGCGCGCGGGCAAGAACATGCGCTGGAACGCGCCGGGGCTGTCGTTCGCCCGGCCGATCCGCCGGGTCCTCGCCCTGCTCGGCGAGCACGAGATCCCGTTCGCCCGGCCCGGCGTCGCCGCGGGCCGCGCGACCCGCGTGCACCGTGCCGCCGGCGAGCCGCTCGTCACCGTCCCGGACGCGGACTCCCTCCTTCCCCTCCTCCGCGCGCACGGGATCGAACCCGACCCGGCCCGCCGCCGGGCACGCGTCGTCGAGGACGCCGCCGCGCTCGCCCGCGGGCACGGCGGGACCATCGACCTCGCCGCCGAGCAGGACCTCGTCGAGGAGATCGTCGACATGGTCGAGGAGCCGGTCGCGATCCTCGGGACGTTCGACGACCGGTACCTGGAGCTGCCCGAGGAGATCCTCACGACGGTGATGCGCGGGCACCAGCGGTACCTGCCGGTGCGCGGGTCCACCGGGCGGCTCCTGCCGTGCTTCGTCACGGTCGCCGACGGCGCCTGCGACCACGCCGCCGTCCGCGCCGGGAACGAGGCCGTGCTCCGCGCCCGCTACGAGGACGCCGCGTTCTTCTTCCGGCAGGACCTCCGCGCCACGCCCGAGGAGATCAGGCAGGGGCTGGACCGGCTGACCTTCACCGAGCGGCTCGGGTCCATGGCCGACCGCGCCGCCCGCGTCGGCGCCGTCGCGGCCGACCTGGCCGGGCTCCTGGACCTCAGCCCGGACGAGGAGGCCGCCACGCGCCGCGCCGCCGCGCTGGCCAAGTTCGACCTCGCCTCCGCCGTGGTGATCGAGCTGCCCGGCCTGGCCGGCACGATGGCCGCCGAGTACGCCCGCCGCGCGGGGGAGGACGAGGCCGTCGCCGAAGCGCTCGCCGAGATGGAACGGCCGCGCTCGGCCGGGGACGCCCCGCCCGCCGGGACGCCCGGCGCGCTGCTCGCGGCCGCCGACCGGCTCGACCTGATCGCCGGGCTGTTCGCCGTGGGGCGCCGCACCCGCCGGCGGCTCCGACCCGTTCGGGCTGCGCCGCGCCGCCCTCGGGCTGACCGCGATCCTGCGGGCCGTCCCCCGGCTCGCGCCGGTCACGGTCGGGGAGGGCCTCGCCGTCGCCGCCCGGCACCAGCCCGTCGAGGTCACCGGGGAGGCCCTCGCGGAGGCGGAGCGGTTCGTCGCCCGCCGCCTGGAGCAGAGCCTGCTGGACGAGGGGCACGCGGTACGGGTCGTCCGGGCCGTCCTGCCCCACGCGGACGCGCCCGCCCACGCCGCGCGGGCCGCGGCCGACCTGGCGACGCTGCTGGAGTCCGGCCGGTTCGAGGCCCTGACGACGGCGTTGCAGCGGGTCATGCGGATCGTCCCGGCGGGGACGCCCGCCGGGTACGACCCGGCGCTGTTCACCGAGCCGTCCGAGACGCGCCTGCACGAGACCTTCGTCCGCGTCCGGGACGCCCTGCCCGCGCGCCCGGCGCTGCCGGAGTTCGCCACCGCGGCGGGCGTCCTGGTGGAGCCCGTCGGCGCCTACTTCGACGACGTCATGGTCATGGACGAGGACCCGGACCTGCGGGCCAACCGCCTGGGCTTCCTCGCCGCCGTCCGCGACCTGGTGGCGCCCGTCGCCGACTGGCGGGAGATCGCCTGACGGCTCATCCCGTGCCGACCTCGAACCAGACGGTCCGGCCGGCCTGGTCGGCGTGCGTGCCCCACGCGTCGGTGAGCACGTCGACCAGGAACAGCCCCCGGCCCGACTCGGCCTCCCAGCCCGACTCCCCGGCGACCCGCGGGACGCTCACCGTGGCGCCGCCGTCGACGACCTCCACCCGGACCCGGCCGGGCAGCTCCACGACCACCAGCACGATGATCTCCGAGCCGGAGTGGACGACCGCGTTGGCGACGGTCTCGCTCACGCACTGTTCCACGAGGTCGACGATCCGCGCCGGACGCTCGCGCAGGTTGTTGCGTACGGCCCGCCGCGCGCGGCCGACCTCGACCGCGTGGCAGCCGAGCACCATGGACGTCCTCCTGACCGCACCCTCGCCCACCATTGCCCCATTTCCGCGCTGAATGTCCCAGGGACCTTGCCTCTACGACACAGATTGTCACCATCCTTGACTCTTCGTGGTGTAGCGCATTGCCCGCGGCTATAACCTCGGACCATGGAAGCGGAAAGCCTCCCCGGAGCGCTCAAACTGATCATGAAGAGGAATGCCTGGACGCAAACCGATCTCGCCCGTGAACTGGGGGTCTCACAGCCCTGGGTGTCACTGATCATTAGTGGCGAGAGGGACACTCCGCTGGGGCGCGCCGTGGAACTCCTCGCACGCGTAGGGTGGGAGGTGCGCATGAGGCCGGTCTCAGCGGGCGGTGATTCCGTGAAACGTCGAGAATTCATGTCGGTGGCGGCGACCATCGCTTTCGTCCCCACCCCGGTGAACGACCCTTATAAGGACGCGGAGTACGTCCAGGGGCTGGCGGACCGGCTCGTCGACGCCCACCACCTGCACGGCGGGGTTCCGCTCGCCGCCACGGCGCTGCGCCACGTGCGCAAAGTGAAGGAGGCGATCGGCGGCGAGGGCCACGGCCTGAAGGTCGCCGCGTCCAACCTGGCCCGGTCCGCCTCCCTCGCCCTTTGGGACGCCCAACAGGTCGAGAATGCCGACCACGTGGGCAGGATGGCCCTTGTCCTGGCACGGCGCGCCAATTACGTGGAGGGAATCTCGCATTGTTTTGAGAATCTCTGCGTCTTCACGACGCTGAGAGATCCGGTGCGCGCCGCCCACTACGCGCAGAGCGGGCTTCGCTCCCCGGGGGTGACCCCGGAGCACGAGGCGAGGCTCAACGCCAGGCTCGGCGTGGCGCTGTCCTGGAGGACCGGCGGCCCCGGCGCCAACGCCGGGGCGTCGCGCACCGCGATCGACCGGGCGCGCGCGATCGACGGGCTGCCGCCGGTCGCCAACGCCGTGATCGCGGCCAACGCGGCGCTGTCCCTGGCGAGCCTGCGGCGCTACGCCGAGGCCGACGCCGCCTTCGCCGCCGCGCTCGGCGGTTTCGGCGACAACCCGCTGCTGCACGCGACCTGGCTCACGCAGCGGATCAAGGCGTCCCTGCGCGCGGGCGCCTACCCCGCCGCGGCCGACCAGGCCGGACGGCTCGCCGCCGTCGCCCCGCTCGTCGACTCCGCGCGCCTCGACCGGCACCTGGCCGAGATCACCACCATGATCGGCCCGCGCTCCGAGGTCCCCGAACTCCGCGAGGCCCGCGACCGGCTCCGCGCGGTCATGCCGTCCCGCCCCGCCTGACGGCGAGGACGGGCGGGCCTGCGCCGGACCGCCGGCGCCCGATTCCGCGACGGCGATAATCGCATCATGTCGATCGTTCGATTTGCGGCCTGTGCGGTCCTGGTGATCGGGCTCGCGGGTTGCGGTAATGAAAGAGCCGATCGGGCCGGCCAGGCGGCGCCCAGTGGGAGGCCGTCACCTCATGGCGCGACCACGAGCGCGAGGCCGTCACCATACGACGAGGCGACCCGAGGCGGCGGAGACCGGGGCCCGCACGAGGTGGAGAACAACGGGTGGAAGTACCGCAGCCCCCTTTCCCCTGATGACGAGCGAAAGACCCAGGCCGCCGCCAGTAAGGTCCGTCCCGCGCTGGCCCGGTTGCGCGAGGGCCACGACTTCTCCGTTCAGTCGGTCGAGAGAACTCTGCTCGGATTGGGCTTCCCTCGCGATCACGTCCAGGTACAGGCCATTCAGGTGAGCCCGCTGCAGACCTCGTCCACTCCGCCACCGGGCGCCATATTCGTCGTCACCGTGGGAACCCGCGGTTGCGTGCACGGCGATATCCGTCCCAGTCGCCTGCTGGTTCAGGCGGAAGGCACCACAGGTGAGGGGACCTGCCTGGAGCCGTACACCCACTGACCGGGCAACGATATGGCCCGCACTACTCCGAAGAATGTGGCCGCCGAGTCCGGCGACCCCCTTCCTACGCCACAAAGGAGCGCGTCACCCGCGGCATCTGGACCACAAGGCGCGAAAGGTGGGCTGAGCGCGCTGGGTGGTGTAGCGGGCTCCACCCTTGGTCTGGGGGTGTGCACTGTCGTGCGGGACAGGACCGAAACCTAGGTTCGAGAGTGGTTTCCCCACTTCACCAGGAGGTTCTTGTGCGGCTCACCTTGCTTTCGGCGGCCGGGGCGCTGTTCGCGGCGGCCGTGGTCGTACCGGCCGGGGCGGCTGCGGCGGCGCCCCTTCCCGATGCCGGGAGGCGCGGCACGCTGCAGCTCGACGCGGACGCCCTGCGCGATGTCGGTGTGACCGGCGTGCAGGCCCGCGTGGTCGATGACAAGGGTCGCGAGCAGGTCGTGACCAGCGGCGTCGCCGACGTGCGGACCGGGCGTCCCGTTCCGGCGAACGGCCATTTCCGGACGGCGAGCGTGACCAAGGCGTTCGTGGCCACCACCGTGCTGCAACTGGTCGGCGAGGGCCGGCTGTCGCTGGACGACCCGGTGGAGCGCCTTCTGCCCGGGGTGGTCGCGGGCAACGGCAACGACGGACGGAAGATCACCGTCCGGCATCTGCTTCAGCACACCAGCGGCCTGCACGACGACCTTCCGGGGTTCTCCTCACCCGAGGACTTCTACCAGCACCGGTACGACACCTACCCGGTGGAGGAGCTCGTCGCGCGGACGATGCGGCACCGGCCGGACTTCGCGCCGGGAAAGGGGTGGGCGTACAGCAACACCGGTTACCTGCTGCTCGGCATGATCGTCGAGCGGATCACGGGACGGCCGTGGCACACCGAGGTCGGCGCCCGCGTCCTGCGGCCGCTCAGGCTCGGGCAGACCTCCTGGCCGGGCCTGTCGCCGAGGCTTCCCCGCCCCTACGCGAAGGGGTACCAGCGCTTCGAGACCGGGCCGCTCATCGACGTCACCGAGAACCGGGACGCGTCCTACGCCGGGGCCGCGGGCGGTCTGATCACGACCACGCGTGATCTCAACCGGTTCCTGCGGGCGCTGGCCGCCGGGAGGCTGCTGCGGCCGGCGCAGATGCGGGAGCTGCGGCGGACGGTGCCGGTCCCCGGCGTGCGCGGGCAAGTGTGGCCCGGGGCCCGGGACGGGCTGGGCCTGTTCTCGCGTCCGCTCTCGTGCGGGGGACTGTACTGGTTCCACACCGGCGACATCCTGGGCTACAAGACCCGCAACGGCGTGACCGCGGACGGGCGCCGCAGCGTCGTGGTGTCCATGTCCACGGTGCTGGAGGACTCTGCGGAGCACATGATCCAGCAGGAGAACGCCGCCTCGGCTCTGGTCGACCACGCCCTGTGCGGAGCCGGATGATCTTCTGACCGGTCCCGGCGGCGGGCCGGGCCCGCCCAGATGGTGGACGCCCGCACGAGCGCGGGGCGGAAGTCAATAGGATCGACGCATGCTGCGCTGGTTGACCGCGGGGGAGTCCCATGGCCCGGCCCTCACCGCGATCGTGGAGGGCCTTCCGGCCGGCGTGCGCGTGACCTCGGGCGACATCGCCGAGGAACTGCGCCGCCGGCGGCTCGGGCATGGGCGGGGCGCCCGGATGAAGTTCGAGCAGGACCAGGTGACGATCGTCGGCGGGGTCCGGCACGGGGTGACGCAGGGCGGCCCGGTGGCGATCGAGGTCGGCAACACCGAGTGGCCCAAGTGGGAGACGGTCATGTCGGCCGACCCGGTGGACGCCGGCGTCCTGGCCGCGCAGGCCCGCAACGCGCCGCTGTCGCAGCCGCGGCCCGGCCACGCCGACCTGGTCGGCATGCAGAAGTACGGCTTCGACGACGCCCGGCCGGTGCTGGAGCGGGCGAGCGCCCGGGAGACCGCGGCGCGCGTCGCGCTCGGCACCGTCGCCAAGGCGTTCCTCAAGCAGGCGCTCGGCGTGGACGTCCTCAGCCACGTGATCGCGCTCGGCGAGGTCGAGGCGCCCGAGGGCGTGCTGCCCGGGCCCGGCGACCTCGCCCGGGTGGACGAGAGCCCGGTGCGCTGCCTGGACCCGGACGCGTCCGCGGCGATGGTCGCGCACATCGACGAGACCAAGAAGGCGGGCGACACCCTCGGCGGGATCGTGGAGGTCCTCGCCTACGGGCTGCCGCCCGGCCTCGGCAGCCACGTCCACTGGGACCGGCGGCTGGACTCGCGGCTCGCCGGCATCCTGATGGGCATCCAGGCGATCAAGGGCGTGGAGGTCGGGGACGGGTTCACCACCGCCCGGCGGCCCGGGTCGCTGGCCCACGACGAGATCGACGCCACCCCGGACGGCGTGCGCCGCCGCACCAACCGGGCGGGCGGCGTCGAGGGCGGCATGACCACCGGCGAGGCGCTGCGGGTCCGCGCCGCGATGAAGCCGATCTCCACCGTCCCGCGGCGGCTGGACACCATCGACGTGCGGACGGGCGAGCCCGCCAAGGCCATCAACCAGCGCAGCGACGTCACCGCCGTGCCCGCCGCGGGCGTCGTGGCCGAGGCGATGGTCGCGCTCGTGCTGGCCGACGCGGCGCTGGAGAAGTTCGGTGGCGACTCGGCCGAGGAGACGGCCCGCAACGCGCGGGGCTACCTGTCCTCGCTGACGATCAAGTGACCCCCGGGGTGAGCGGACCATGACGCGACCGAAGGCCGTCCTGATCGGACCGCCGGGATCGGGCAAGACCACGATCGGCACCGCCCTCGCCGAGCGGTTCGGCGTGCCGCTGCGCGACACCGACGCCGACGCGGAGGCGGCGGCGGGCAAGCCGATCGCCGACATCTTCGTCGACGACGGCGAGGAGCGGTTCCGCGAGCTGGAGCGCGCCGCGGTCGCGGCGGCGCTCGCCGAGCACGAGGGCGTGCTCGCCCTCGGCGGCGGCGCGGTGCTGGACGCCCGAACACAGGAGCTGCTCGCCGGGCACACCGTCGTCTACCTGCGGGTCGGCCTCTCGGAGGCGATCAAGCGGGTGGGGCTGGCGTCGGCCCGGCCGCTGCTGGTGCTGAACCCGCGCAGCCAGATGCGCAAGCTCCTGGAGGAGCGGCTGCCGATCTACGAGCGGCTCGGCACGCTGCACGTCGACACCGACGGCCGCGAGCCCGCCGCCATCGTCGAGGAGATCGCCGAGGGGATCGGGGCCGGCGCGTGAGCGAGTCGCGGATCCCGGTCGGCGGCGCCGACCCCTACGACGTGGTCGTCGGCACCGGCGTCCTCGGCGAGCTGCCGGGGCTGGTCGGCGCGCGCGCCCGGACGGTCGCGGTCGTGCACGCCGAGGGCCTTCCGGAGATCGCCAGGCCGGTCTGCGGGGCGCTGGAGAAGGCCGGGCACATCGTGCGCCCCTTCCCCGTCCCGGACGGTGAGGCCGCCAAGGAGGCCGGGGTGCTCGCCGGGCTCTGGTCGGGGTTCGCGACGGCGGGCATGACCCGCACCGACGTGGTCGTCGGCGTGGGCGGGGGCGCCACCACCGACCTCGCCGGGTTCGCCGCCGCGTCCTGGCTGCGCGGCGTGCGAGCGGTGCTCGTGCCGACCACGCTGCTCGCGATGGTGGACGCGGCGGTCGGCGGCAAGACGGGCATCAACATCCCCGAGGGCAAGAACCTCGTCGGCGCGTTCCACCCGCCGGCGGGGGTGCTGTGCGACCTCGCCACGCTGGTGACGATGCCCCGCGAGGACTACGTCAGCGGGCTCGCCGAGGTGATCAAGGCGGGGTTCATCGCCGATCCGGAGATCCTCCGGCTGGTCGAAGCCGACCCCGCCGGGGCCGCGTCGCCGGACGGGCCGCACACCCGTGAGCTGGTCGAGCGCGCCGTCCAGGTCAAGGCGGACGTGGTGTCGTCCGACCTGAAGGAGAGCGGGCTCCGGGAGATCCTCAACTACGGGCACACGCTCGCGCACGCCATCGAGCGGGCCGAGGACTACCGCTTCCGCCACGGGCACGCCGTGGCGGTCGGCATGGTGTACGCCGCCGAACTGGCCCGGCTCGCCGGGCGGCTGCCCGGCGCCGTCGTCGACCGGCACCGGGCGCTGCTGTCGTCGGTCGGGCTCCCGGTCTCCTACCGGGCCGACGCCTGGCCGGAGCTGCGCGCCACGATGACCATCGACAAGAAGTCCCGCGGCGCCACCCTGCGGTTCGTCGTGCTGGACGGCGTCGGCCGGCCGGGCCGGCTGGAGGGCCCGGACGAGGATCTGCTCGCCGCCGCCTACAGGGAGGTCAGCCGGTGAACGCCGACCGTGTGCTCGTGCTGAACGGGCCCAACCTGCGCCGGCTCGGCGTCCGCGAGCCCGATGTCTACGGGGCGGCGACCTTCGACGACCTGGTCGCGCTGTGCCGGGAGACGGGCCGGCGCCTCGACCTGCACGTCGAGGTGCGGCAGACCGACGACGAGGCCGAGCTGGTGCGCTGGGCGCACGAGGCCGCCGACGAGCGGCTGCCCGTCGTGCTGAACCCGGCCGCGTTCACCCACTACTCCTACGCGCTGCGCGACGCCCTCGCGCAGCTCACGGCGCCGCTGGTCGAGGTGCACATCACCAACCCGGCGACCCGCGAGGAGTTCCGGCACACCTCCGTCGTCGCGGGCGTCGCCACCGGCACGATCGCCGGGTTCGGCCTGATGTCCTACGTCCTGGCCCTCCAGGCGGTCGCCGACATCCTCGCCGCCGCGCGGGCCGCCGAGGACGGTGCCGAGCGGGGCCGCGCGGACTGAGCCGCTCGTCACACGGGCGCGAGCCGGTTCCGCGCGGAGGCCGGCGTGGGCCGGCGCCCGGTCAGCCCTCGCGGAGGGCGTCGCGCGTCATCGCCTTGAGCTCGGCGACGACGTCGTCGAGCGGGGCGACGTCGTGGTGGGCGCGGCACAGGATCGTCGCGCCCTCGACGGCGGCGACGATCAGCCGGGCCAGCCGGGCGGCGCGGTCGTCGGGGACGCCGGCGTTGCCGAGCCCGGTGGCCAGGGTGTCCTGCCAGAGGTCGAACACCGCGGCCGCCGCCGCCGCGAGCCGGGGCGCGTCGTCGTGCGCCTCGACGGTGACCGCCACCACCGGGCAGCCCGCCCGGAAGCCGCTCTTGACCAGGACCTGCCGCAACCAGCCGACGAAGGCGTCCACCGCCGACGCCGCGTCGCCGCCCTCGGTGGCGGCGAGGATGCCGGCGTTGAGGAACTCCCCGGCGTAGCGCACCGCCTCCTCGGCCAGCTGCGCCTTGCCCTCGGGGAAGTGGTGGTAGATCGACCCGCGCGGCGCGCCGCTGTGCGCGATGACGTCGCGGAACCCGGTGCCGCTGTAGCCGCGCTCGCGGAAGAGGAAGGCGGCGCTGCGCACCATGCGTTCCCGGCTGTCGGTCCCCATACGACGATTATGACATTCATCATAAGCACCGTGGCTTGACCATGACGCACGTCATAGAAAACGCTGTGTATGACGGACGTCATACAGAGGGCGCGCCCGGCGCGCCGCGTGAAGGGGAGCGGATGGGCGACGGGGCGACGACGACGGGCCTGGAGCAGCTCAGGGATCTGATCAACATGGGCGCGGAGCAGGGGTACGGGATCGGTGCCCTGCTCGGCATGACCGCCGAGACGCTGGAACCGGGACGCGTGGTCTTCTCGCTCACCCCCCGCACCGACTTCAGCAACCCCCTCGGCATCGTGCACGGGGGCATCCTGTCCACGCTGCTGGACTCGGCGATGGGCTGCGCGGTGCACACCTCCCTGCCCGAGGGGACCGGCTACACGACGCTGGAGCTGAAGGTGAACTTCGTCCGTCCCGTCGCGCTGGACGCCGGGCCGCTCCGGTGCGAGGGGACCGTCCTCCATCTGGGACGCCGGGTCGCCACCGCCGACGGGCGCGTCACCAACGCCGACGGCAAGCTGGTCGCGCACGGCACGACCACCTGCATGGTCTTCAGTCCCGTTACCGGCCAGTAAGGTCGGGGCTCGGGAACGGAAGAAGGAGACCTTCGTGATCGACCTCCGGCGTGACGGCGACGTGTTCGTCCTGCGGTTCGACGCGGGCGAGAACCGCTTCGGCACCGGCTTCCTCGACGATGTCGAGGGCGCCCTCGACACCGTCGAGAACAGCGAGGCCCCGCGGGCTCTGGTGACCACGGGCACCGGGAAGTTCTACTCGAACGGCCTGGACCTCGCGTGCCTGGCCGGGGGGCCCGACGCCGCGGAGGCGTACCTGCGCCGCGTCCACGGGCTCTACGCGCGGCTGCTGGAACTGCCCGTGCCGACCGTCGCGGCCGTCAACGGCCACGCGTTCGCGGGGGGCGCGATGCTCGTCCTCGCCCACGACCTCGCGGTCATGCGCACGGGCCGGGGGTACTTCTGCCTGCCCGAGGTCGACCTCGGCCTGCCCTTCACGCCCGGGATGAGCGCGCTGATCCAGGCCCGGCTGCCCGCGGCGACCGCGCACGAGGCGATGGTCACCGGCCGCCGGTACACCGCCGAGGAGGCGGTGACGGCGGGGATCGCGGGGCACGCCGTGGAGGAGGAGCGGGTCCTGCCCGCCGCGACCGGGCTGGCGGCGCCCCTGGCGGCCAAGGACGGCGCGGTCCTCGGCCGGATCCGCGCCGGAATGTACGGGCCGGTGCTGGCTGCGCTGCGCGGGCCCGCCCTCCCGTGAACCCGGGCGGACGGGGAGCGCCGCGGTCGGCTACGGTCGACTGGAATTTCATTCGGTTGAGGGAGGGACGGGGCTGATGCGGATCGGGATGGCCCTCGGCTACGCGGGCGGCTTCAAGGAGACCGTGGAGGAACTCGCCGACTTCGAGAAGGCCGGCCTCGACATCGTCTACGTCGCCGAGGCGTACACCTTCGACTCCGTGAGCCAGATGGGCTACATCGCGGCCAAGACCGAGCGGCTGGAGATCGCCTCCGGCATCCTCAACATCTACTCGCGCACGCCGACCGCCCTCGCCCAGACCGCCGCCGGGCTCGACTACGTCTCCGGCGGCCGGTTCACGCTCGGCATCGGCGCCTCGGGCCCGCAGGTCGTCGAGGGCTTCCACGGCGTCCCCTACAGCGCCCCGCTCGGCCGCACCCGCGAGATCATCGAGATCTGCCGCAAGGTGTGGCGGCGCGAGCGCCTCCAGTACGAGGGCAAGTACTACACGATGCCGCTGCCCGAGGGGCGGGGCACCGGGCTCGGCAAGCCGCTGAAGATGGTCAACCATCCGGTGCGGGCCGAGATCCCGGTCCTGGTCGCCGCGATCGGCCCCAAGAACGTCGAGCTGACCGCCGAGATCGCCGACGGCTGGGAGCCGATCTTCTACCTGCCGGAGAAGGCCGCCGACGTGTGGGGCCCCTCCCTCGCCGCCGGCCGGGCCCGGCGCGACGCGGCCCTCGGCGAGCTGGACGTGGTCGGCCAGGCGCCGCTCGCCATCGGCGAGGACGCCAAGGGCTTCCTGGAGTTCGGGCGTCCGATGGCCGCGCTGTACATCGGCGGCATGGGCGCCAAGGGGAAGAACTTCTACAACGACCTCTGCCGCCGCTACGGCTGGGAGAAGGAGGCCGAGGAGATCCAGGACCTCTACCTGGACGGCAAGAAGGACGAGGCCGCCGCGAAGGTCCCCTACGAGCTGCTGGAGAAGATGTCGCTCATCGGCTCCGAGGGGCACGTCCGCGAGAGGCTGGCCGCCATGCGCGAGTCCGGCGTCACCACGCTCAACGTCACCCCGATCGCCGGGGACCACAAGGGCCGCCTCGCGCTGATCGAGAAGGTCAAGGAGATGGCCGCCGGCCTGTGACCGGCGCCCCGCGCGCCGCCCCGGCGGGGTCCGCGCCCGCGCCCCCGCGCCGGGGCGTGTTCTAGAGTCCTTCCCATGGGGCAGACGCACATCGAACGGCGCGGCAGGCTCGCCGCGCTCGTCGCCGAGCGGGACGCGGACGCGCTGCTGGTCACGCGGCTGGTGAACGTCCGCTACCTGACCGGCCTGGACAGCTCGAACGCCGCGCTGCTGGTGCCCGCCGAGGGGCCGGCCGTGCTGGCCACCGACGGCCGCTACGCCGGCATGGCCGCCGAGGTCTGCCCCGAGCTGCGCGTCGTCGTCGACCGGCAGGCGGCCGCCGCGCTGACCGTCCTCGCGGCCCGCGAGGGCGCCGCCCGGCTCGGCTTCGAGGCGCACGCGCTCACCGTCGAGCGGCACGGCGAGCTGGCCGAGCTCGCCGACCTCCGCCTCACCGCGCTCGGGCAGCCCGTCGAGGAGCTGCGCCGGGTCAAGGACGAGGAGGAGATCGCGCTGCTGCGCGAGGCGTGCGCGATCACCGACCGCGCGTTCGCCGACGTCCTGCCCGAGGTCCGCGCCGGCGTCACCGAGCGGGCCGTCGCGATCGCGCTGGAGCGGCGGATGGTCGACCTCGGCGCCGACGGGCCCGCGTTCGACTCCATCGTCGCCTCCGGCCCGAACGGCGCCGTCCCGCACCACCACCCCGGGGGCCGCGAGCTCGACCGCGGCGACCTCGTGACGATGGACTTCGGCGCGCGCTGCGGCGGCTACCACGCCGACATGACCCGCACCGTGGCGATCGGCGAGCCCGCCGCGTGGCAGCGCGAGATCTACGACCTGGTCCGGCGGGCCCAGCGGGCCGCCGTCCAGGCCGCCGTCCCCGGCGCCGAGACCAAGGCCGTGGACGCCGCCGCCCGCGAGATCATCACGGCGGCCGGGCACGGCGCCGCGTTCACCCACGGCCTCGGCCACGGGGTCGGCCTGGAGATCCACGAGGCTCCGCTCCTGGGGTACGACAGGACCGGTAAGCTGAGGGATCGAGTTCCGATCACGGCGGAGCCGGGGGTCTACCTCGCGGGCCGGGGCGGGGTCCGCATCGAGGACACGTTGGTGGTCCGCGCGGACGGTCCGGAGCTCCTCACCACCACGACCAAGGACCTGCTCGTCCTGTAGGGCGCGCGGGCCCGCGACCGGGAGAATGACGCAGTGGCGACGACGAACGACCTGAAGAACGGCATGACGCTGAACCTGGACGGCCAGCTGTGGACCGTCCTCGAGTTCCAGCACGTCAAGCCAGGCAAGGGCGGCGCGTTCGTCCGCACCAAGCTGAAGAACATCCTGTCGGGCAAGGTCGTCGACAAGACCTTCAACGCCGGCACCAAGGTGGACGTGGCCAGCGTCGACAAGCGGGAGATGCAGTACCTCTACCGCGAGGGCGAGGACTTCGTCTTCATGGACACCGAGACCTACGACCAGCCGCACATCCCGGCGACCGTCGTCGGCACCGCCGCCAACTACCTGCTCCCCGAGCAGAACGCGGTGATCGCCTTCAACGACGAGAACCCGCTGTACGTCGAGCTGCCCGCCGCGGTCGTCCTGGAGATCACCGAGACCGAGCCGGGCCTGCAGGGCGACCGCTCCACCGGCGGCAGCAAGCCCGCCACGCTCGAGACCGGCGCGCAGATCCAGGTGCCGCTGTTCATCACCACCGGTGAGAAGGTCAAGGTGGACACCCGCTCCGGCGAGTACCTCGGCCGCGGCTGAGATGGCGGCACGCACCAAGGCGCGGAAACTGGCCCTGGACATCCTCTTCGCCGCGGAGCTGCGCGAGGAGGAGCCGACGGCGGTGCTCGCCGCGCGCGGCCGTCCGAACCAGGACGAACTGGCCGAGTACCCGCACGCCGTCCGGCTGATCGAGGGCGTGCAGCGGCACCGGGAGCGGATCGACGAACTGATCGCCACCTACGCCACCGGGTGGACGCTGGAGCGGATGCCGGTCGTCGACCGGACCGTCCTGCGGATGGGCGCGTTCGAGCTGCTCTGGGTGGACGACGTCCCGGACGGCGTGGCCGTCAGCGAGGCGGTCGGGCTGGTCACCGAGCTGTCGACCGACGAGTCCCCGCGCTTCGTCAACGGCCTGCTGGCCCGCCTCCAGCAGCTCAAGCCCTCCCTGTCGCTGTAGGGGCCGCGGCGGGGGCGCCCGCGGCGCCGGGAGGGCTCCGGCCGGTGGCCGAGGCGCGGGCTTCGCGCCCGGCCGGGGGCCGGAGGCGGCTAGGGTGGGCGGCGATGAGCGACGTTAGAGGAGTGGCCGTGGACGGCCGGCAACCGAAGCGGGCGCGCGGCGGCAGCCGCGTGCGCAGCGCCGTCCTGTGGGAGGCGCTGCGCACCGTCCTGGACCGCATCGCCCCCGAGGGCGGCCCCGGCGACGTCGTGGACGTGGGCGGCGGCACCGGCGGCTTCGCGGTGCCCCTGGCCGAGCTGGGGCACCGGGTGACCGTGGTCGACTCGAGTCCCGACGCGCTGGCCGCGCTGGAGCGCCGCGCCGCCGAGTCGGGGGTGCGGGTGCGCTCGGTGCAGGGCGACGCCGTCGACCTGCCCGACCTGCTCGGCCCCGCCGCCGCCGACCTCGTCCTGTGCCACAGCGTGCTGGAGTACGTGGACGACCCCGCCGCGGCGATGGCGGCGCTGACCGGTACCGTCCGGCCCGGCGGCTCGGTGAGCCTGCTGGCCGCGGGGCAGGTCGCCGCGGCGCTGCACCGCGCGGTCGCCGGGCACTTCGACGACGCCCGGCGGGTGCTGGCCGACCCGGCGGGCCGCTGGGGCGAGGGCGACCGGATGCCCCGCCGCTTCACCCGGGAGACGCTGTCGGCGCTGGTGCGCGGCGCGGGCCTGCGGGTGGCCGAGCTGCACGGTGTGCGGATCTTCGCGGACCTGGTGCCGGGCGGGATGCTCGACGACGCCGACTCCGCCGAGGCGCTGATCGCGCTGGAGTCCGCCGCCGCCGTCCACCCCGTCCTGCGGGACCTGGCCGGGCAGCTGCACCTGGTGGCGGACAAGCCGGGCCCGTGAACCCGTGAGCGGAGCCGAGCGGAGGGCGCGGCGCGGCGTGCGCCGGGCCGCGCCGCCGGCGGGGGAGGGCGCGTGAGCCGCAAGCAGCAGCTGCACCGGCCCGGTCCGCAGCCGGGCCCGCCCGCCGACGACACCGGCTGCTCCGTCCTGCACGTGGACATGGACGCGTTCTTCGTCAGCGTCGAGCTGCTGGAGCGCCCGGAGCTGCGCGGCCGGCCGGTGCTCGTGGGCGGCGCGGGTCCGCGCGGCGTGGTGTCCGCGGCGTCCTACGAGGCCCGCGAGTACGGCGTGCACTCGGCGATGCCGATGAGCCGGGCGCGGCGGCTGTGCCCCCGCGCTGTGGTGCTGCCGCCGCGGCACGAGCGGTACACGCGGGTGTCGGCGTCGGTGTTCGAGATCTTCCGGTCGATCACCCCGCTGGTGGAGCCGCTGTCGCTGGACGAGGCGTTCCTGGACGTGGCTGGCGCCGGGCGGCGGCTCGGCCGGCCCGCCGAGATCGCCCGGATGATCCGCGAGCAGGTCAGCGACCAGCAGAGCATCACCTGCTCGGTCGGTGTCGCCAGTACCAAGTTCATCGCCAAGCTGGCCTCCACCCGGTGCAAGCCCGACGGGCTGCTGGTCGTGCCCGCCGGCGGCGTCGAGGAGTTCCTGCACCCGCTGCCCGTCGCGGCGCTGTGGGGGGTGGGGGAGCGCACCGAGCAGACGCTGGCGCGGCTCGGGCTGCGCACCGTCGGCCAGCTCGCCCGGGTGCCCGTGGAGACGCTGCGGCGCGAGCTCGGCAACGCGGTGGGCGCCCACCTGCACGAGCTGGCGTGGGGCCGCGACCCCCGCGAGGTCGTCCCGCACGCCCCGGACAAGAGCATCGGGGCGGAGGAGACGTTCGAGACCGACATCGACGACCCCGAGATCATCCGGCGCGAGCTGCTGCGGCTGGCCGAGCGGGTGGGGGCACGGCTGCGCGCGAGCGGGAACGCCGGCCGGACGGTGAGCGTCAAACTGAGGATGGCGAACTTCAAAACGATCACCCGGGCGCGCACGCTCCGCGAGCCCACCGATCTCGCTCGTGTGATCTATATCACAGCCTGTGAGCTGTACGAGGGCGCCGGGCTGGAGCGGGTACGACTCCGTCTGGTCGGGATCCGGGTGGAGAACCTGGAACCCGCCGGCGAAGCCCCCCGTCAGCTGGCCTTCGACGAGCCGGAAACCGGCTGGCGCGAGGCCGAGCGCGCGATGGACCAGGTGGCGGACCGGTTCGGCCGCGGCGCCGTCCGGCCCGCGTCCCTGGTGCGCCGCACGGACCACCGTGACCGGCGTGACGGCGGGGACGGCGGACGATGAGAGGGGTCGGTGAGGTGGCCGGCATGGGGGCCTCGGTTGGCCGTTCGCTTTCGTACGCTCGTCGGGGCTCGTATTCTGGGCATATCACCGTTGAGGTTCCCGTCCTGCATCGGATACCCCGTCGCGGGGCTGTCGTTGGGAGGCGCCGTGCCGCTCTCTGAGCACGAGCAGCGCATGCTCGAGCAGATCGAGCAGGCGTTGTACGCCGAGGATCCGAAATTCGCTCACGCGGTCCGCTCGACCAACCCGCAGGTCCATTACAAGCGGCGGATCGTCAAGGCCGCCCTCGGCTTCGTGGTGGGCGTCTCCGCCCTGATGGCCGGTCTCGTGATCAATGCGGGAACCGTCACGATCGCCGTGAGCGTGACCGGTTTCCTGCTGATGGTCGCGTGCTGCGTCTGGGCGCTGACGAGCTGGAAGCGGATGGCGGGCATCGGGAACGAGCCCGCCAGACGCGGCCGGCAGGCCCGTCCAGCCAAGGCCGGGTTCATGGAGCGGATGGAGGAACGCTGGCGCCGCCGCACCGAGGGCGACGACTGACGGCGCGAACCGCCTCCCGGTCCAAAGCTCGCCCCAAGTCCAGTGCGCCCTTCGGTCACGCCTGATCAGATCAGGGCCGCCTCCCCCGAGGCGGCCCTTAGCTGTACCCCTCTCCCACGAGGATCCGCCCAACGGGGACCTGAGCCGTCGCGCGAGCGCGCGCCCTGACCGGCGGGGCGAAGCCGGAGGCGAGCCCCGCCGGGAAGATCGCGAAGCGATTCGCGCTCGCACGAGACCGGTCAAGGGCGAGCCGCAAGGCGAGCCCTTGGGCCGGGGTTGCAAGCAATACAGCCGGGGTTGCAATCAATACGACTACCGTCGCCGGAGGCGGTCGGTGAGGTCCGTCGCCCGGTGCCCGGCGGTGCGGAACGTGTCGCCCACCTGCGCCATGGTCGACGGCGGCAGCAGCCGTGCCCGCCACCGCGCGCGCCGTCCCACGGCCGCGGCGAACGCCTCGCGGACGGTCCGGACGTCGGCGCGGAGCCGTTCCGGCGGCTCCGCGGGCCGAGACCGCGCGTAGCGGGCCAGCTCCTCGGCGCGGGCGATGCGGCCGAGCGCCGCCGATCCCGCGTCGTCCAGTTCCAGGAGCTCGCCCAGACGGCGCGCGGTGGCGCGCGGCGAGTCGCTCGGCGGCCACACCAGGCCGTGGTCGAGCGCGTCGGCCCGCATCTCGCGCCACGCCGCGTGGGCGGCGTGGCC
>NZ_CAACVB010000119.1 GCF_900659635.1 Actinomadura roseirufa
GCTGGAACGGTCCCGGCGCGGGCCGACCCGTGGCCGTACGTCCACGCCCTCACCGCGACCGCGGAGACGGTCTTCCCGCCCGCGGGCGGCGCGCCCGGCGGCGTCCCGCTGCGCGCCGGGGGAGGCCCCGCCGGCGGCGCCACGGCGGAGGAGATGGAGTGCGTGCTGCGCTGGCTCGACCTGCCCGGCGTCCGCCTCGTCGAGCTGGACGGGGCGTGGACGTGTCCCGCGCACGGCGCCGAGGGGCTGCGGCGGTGGATCGACAACGCCTACGCCAGCCCGGAACCGAACGTGCCCAGGCACGTGCGCCCACTAAGGTGACGGAGGAGTCCCGGCCCATGGAGATGACCTTTCCGCATGGCACTGCCCCTGTACGACAGCCAGCCCGCCCGGCGCGTCCCCTGGGTGACGTACCTGCTGGTGGCGGCCAACGTGGTGGTCTTCCTGCTCACCCCGATGTCGAACTTCGCGACCTGGTACGGCAAGGACCAGGTCCGCGAGTGCCGGGCGGAGCGGTTCACCTACGAGTACGGCGCCGTCCCCAAGGAGCTGACGACCGGTGAGCAGCAGCCGCTGCCCTCGGAGGTCGCGCACCGCTGCGGCCCGGCGGGCTTCCGCAAGGCGCCCTGGACGGCGGCGTTCACGTCGATGTTCCTGCATTCGGGGGCACTGCACCTGCTGGGCAACCTGGTGGCGCTGTTCGTGGTCGGGATGGGCCTGGAGGACCGGCTCGGCCGGCTGCGCTACCTGTTCGCCTACCTGCTCTTCGGGCTGGTGGCGGTGTACGGGTTCGCCTACACCTCCGCCGACTCGGGGGTGCCGCTGATCGGGGCGTCCGGGGCCATCGCCGGGGTGATGGGCGCCTACCTCATCCTGAACCCCCGCGGCCGGATCGTGAGCTGGGTGCCACCGGTGATCGTGGTCCGGCTGCCGGTGTGGGTGGTGCTCGGGTACTGGTTCGTCCTGCAATGGCTGTCGCTGGGGGACGAGGAGAGCAACGTCGCCTACACGGCGCACATCTACGGGTTCGTCGCCGGGGTGGTGTTCGCGCTCCTCGCGCGCCGCGCAGGTCCGGCGCGCAGGCTCGCCGCGCTCAGCCGCGGCTGACCCCCGACGCGCGACGGCCCGGCCCGGTTGACGCGCGGGGGCGGATGCGGCCGGTGCGGGCACGGTCGGTAGAGTCTGACCGTCCGGACTCAGGGGAGGGCACAGTGGTCACCGCGATCGTGTTCGTCAAGGCCGACGTCGCGCGCATCCACGAGGTGGCCGAGGCGATCGCCGCCCTGGACGGGGTCAGCGAGGTCTACTCCATCACCGGGGAGCACGACCTGGTGGCGATGGTCCGGGTGCGCCGGCACGAGGAGCTGAACGACGTCATCCCGGGCCGGCTCAACAAGGTTCCGGGCATCGTCGGCACCGAGACCCACATCGCCTTCCGGACCTACTCCCAGCACGACCTGGAGGCCGCGTTCGCGCTCGGCCTCCCGGACGCCGACTGACCCGGCGCGCCGGTCACCCCGCGGTGACCAGCGACAGCGACAGGTCGCCGCACGGCCGCGCGGCGAGCCCGGCACCGCCGCCGCGGTAGACCGTTCCCGGCGGCCAGCTCGCGGTGTTGGAGGCCATGACCCGGCCGGGGGCGTTGACGACGAACGCGGGCGCGGGGATCTCGCGCAGCGCCGGGACGACCTCGTTCTCGAAGGTGCGGGAGAACACGTCCGCCGCGGCCACCCCGGCGAACTCGCCGGCGACGCGCACGGGCATCGCCAGGGTCAGCACGTACTCGTCGCTGCAGAGGTAGTCGACGTAGGGGCCGCACACCGTCTTCTCGGCGCCGTCGCGCGGGCCGGCGAACCACTCCCAGCCGGTGTAGTCGTACAGGGCGCTGCTCTCGGGGTCGAGGTCGCGCAGCAGCCGGACGGGGTCGCCGGCCGGGCCGGTCTGCCACCACTCCATGTGCCATGCCGCGTCGGCCAGCAGGCCGGGCGCCGCGATGAACCCGAGCCCGGAGACCAGCGGGCCGAGGTGGTCGTGCAGCAGCGGGCGCAGCGCGGTGAGGTCGGCGCGGACCGGCGGGCGTCCCTGGGCGCGGGCGGCGCCGAGGTGGCGGGCGGACGCCTCGCGCACCCGGGCGACGGTCGCGAAGACGCCGTCCAGGGTCGCGCGGACGTGAGCGGCGGCACCGGCGGCCGGTGTCTCGCTGGACATGGGTCACCTCGGGGTCAGAGGGCGAGCCGTCGTTCAATGAGATGTTCTACCGCATGCGCGATGTGACTTTCGGCGACATCGCGGGCCCGGCCGTCCTCGCCGCCGGCGATCGCCTCGACGATGGCGGTGTGCTCGGTGCCGGCCCGGCCGCGGTGGGCGGGCAGGGCGTCCACGGCCCACAGCAGCGGCCCGATGTCGGCCTGGAGCCTGATCTCCTCCCGGGTGAGCCGGACCGACTGCGACGCCCCGGCGATCTCCAGGTGCAGGCGGCCGTCCAGCCGGGCCCGGCGCGCGTCCGGCGGCCCGGTCAGCTGCGCGAGCGAGCGCCGCAGCCGCGCCACGTCGCCGGGCAGCGAGCGCCGCGCGGCCAGCCGCGCGGCCGTCCCGGCGATGGCCGCGTAGTGGTCGCCGAGGTCGCGCAGCTCCTCGGCGGTGAACGGGCGCAGCCGCTCGTCGAGGTCGAAGGGCCGGGCGGGCGCGCGCACGAAGCTGCCGCCGCCCCGGCCGCGGCGCGTCTCGATGAGGCCCTGCTGGCGCAGCGCCATCAGGGCCTCGCGCAGGGTGACGGTCGAGACGCCGAGATGACCCGCGAGCTCGGTCTCGCTCGGCAGCTGCTCGCCGTCGGCGAGGAGCCCGAGCGCGATCGCGTCGCCGAGGCGGCGGACGACGGCGTGCACCCGCGCGGTATTGTCCACCGGCGCGAAGGCGACGAGGCGCGCGCTGTCCATGGTCCCCCCTCCTCGGCGTCGACCCAGTGATACCGGATCATCACTTGAAACAAAACCTATGACTCCATATGTTTTCGGTCATGCCTGATTCAGCGGTGCGGATCCGCGATCTGCGCAAGACCTTCGGCTCGGTCGAGGCGGTGGCCGGCGTCGACCTCGACATCGGCGACGGGGAGTTCTTCTCGATGCTCGGCCCGTCCGGGTCCGGGAAGACCACCGTGCTGCGAATGATCGCCGGGTTCGAGCGGCCGACGTCGGGGACGATCGAGCTCGGCGGCCGGGACGTGACGTCCCTCGCCCCGTTCGACCGGGACGTCAACACCGTGTTCCAGGACTACGCGCTCTTCCCGCACCTGGACGTGCTCCGCAACGTCGAGTACGGCCTCAAGGTGCGCGGGGTGCCGCGTGCGGAGCGTCGCGAGCGGGCCCGCGCCGCGCTGCGCAGCGTCCGGCTCGACGGCCTGGACGGGCGCCGCCCGGCGGAGCTGTCGGGCGGCCAGCGGCAGCGGGTGGCGCTGGCCCGCGCGCTGGTGAACGAACCGAAGGTCCTGCTGCTGGACGAGCCGCTCGGCGCGCTCGACCTGAAGCTCCGCGAGGAGATGCAGGTCGAGCTGAAGAGCATCCAGCGGCGGGCCGGCATCACGTTCGTGTTCGTCACCCACGACCAGGAGGAGGCGCTGACGCTCAGCGACCGGGTGGCGGTCCTCGACCGCGGGCGGATCGAGCAGGTCGGCACGCCCGCCGAGGTGTACGAGCGGCCCGCCACCGCGTTCGTGGCCGGGTTCGTCGGCACCTCGAACCGGATCGGGGCGGTCCGCGTCCGCCCGGAGAAGATCCATGTCGGCATCGAACCGGATGCCGGCTCCGGTGGCGAATCCGGCGGGCCCGCGGAGGACGGGCCTGGCCGGGACGGACGGGCGGAGGGCGGCGCCGGCACGGGGGACCGGCACGCCTTCGGAACGGTCGCCGAGGTCGTCTACGCGGGCCCGGCGACCCGCTTCGTGATCGACCTGGAGTCGGGGGACCGGGTCGTCGCGCTGCAGCAGAACCTCAGGACCTCCTCCATGGACGTGACGCGTCACCGCGGCGCGCGCGTCCGGATCGGCTGGCACGCCGAGCACGAGTTCAGCGTGCCGGAGACCGGTGCCGGGACGGCGCCCGCCTCCTGATCCGGCACCACCCGCTTCCCCCATACCCCCCAACTAAGGAGTTCCCCATGTGGTCCACGCGCATGGCGCTCGCCACCACGGCGGCGCTGGCGATCGGACTGGCCGCCGGCTGCGGCGGCGACGGCGATTCGGCGGACAAGGCGAAGGGAGCCGGGCAGGGCGGCTTCAGCGTCCCGAAGATCCCGGTGCGGCAGTCGCTGGGCGCCGGTGAGGGACAGGTCAACCTGGTCGCCTGGGCCGGGTACGCCGAGGACGGCTCGAACGACAAGACGGTCGACTGGGTCCACCCGTTCGAGAAGCAGACCGGCTGCAAGGTCAACACCAAGGTCGCCGGTACGTCCGACGAGATGCTGACGCTGATGAAGACCGGCGAGTACGACGCCGTCTCGGCCTCGGGCGACGCCTCGCTCCGGCTGATCGCCTCCGGGACGGTCGCGCCGGTCAACACCTCCCTCGTGCCGAACTACGCCGACATCTTCCCGGGGTTGAAGCTCAAGCCGTGGAACTCGGTGAACGGCGTCGCCTACGGCATCCCGCACGGCCGCGGCGCCAACCTGCTCATGTGGCGCACCGACAAGGTCACGACCGCGCCCGACTCCTGGGGCGCGGTGTTCGACGCGAACTCGCCGTACAAGGGCAAGATCACCGCCTACGACTCGCCGATCTACATCGCCGACGCGGCGCTGTACCTGAAGACGGCGCGTCCCGAGCTCGGCATCAAGGACCCGTACGCGCTCGACCAGAAGCAGTTCGACGCGGCCGTGGCGCTCCTGAAGACCCAGCAGGGCCTCGTGGGCGAGTACTGGTCGGAGTACACCAAGGAGGTCCAGGCGTTCAAGAGCGGCAACTCCGTCCTCGGCACGACCTGGCAGGTCATCGCGAACCTGTCCAAGGCCGAGAAGGCGCCGGTGGAGGTCACGCTGCCGAAGGAGGGCTCGACCGGCTGGTCGGACACCTGGATGGTCGCGGCCAAGGCCAAGCACCCCGACTGCGCCTACAAGTGGATGGACTGGATCGTCTCCCCGAAGGCGAACGCGCAGGTCGCCGAGTACTTCGGTGAGGCGCCCGCGAACGCCAAGGCGTGCGGGATGACCGCCGACAAGAAGTTCTGCGAGACCTTCCACGCCACCGACGAGACCTACTTCTCGAAGGTGCACTTCTGGACGACGCCCATCGCCCAGTGCCTGGACGGGCGCACGGACGTCAAGTGCGTCGACTACTCCAAGTGGACCCAGGCGTGGACGACGATCAAGGGATGACCGCCGTGGCGGGCCGCCCGGCGCCGGGGCTCCGGCGCCGGGCGGCCGCCCTGCTGCACCGCCGGCCCCTGCTGCGGCTGTCGCTGCTGCTGTCGGCCCCGCTGGCCTGGCTGGTGGTGGCCTACCTCGGCGCTCTCGGGGCGATCTTCCTGACCGCGTTCTGGACGACCGACACCTTCACCGGCGAGATCGTCCGGGAGTTCACCGCCGTCAACTTCCAGACGCTGTGGGACGAGCCGGTCTACCGGACGATCGCGCTGCGCAGCCTCGGCGTCGCCGTGGCCGTCACGGCGATCGACATGGCCATCGGCCTCCCGATGGCCTTCTACATGGCCAAGGTCGCCCGGCCGCGGCACCGCCCGATGCTGGTGAGCGCGATCCTGGCCCCGCTGTGGGCGGCCTACCTGGTCAAGGCGTACGCGTGGCGCGTGATGCTGGCCGAGGGCGGGCCGGTCGACCAGGCCCTGGAGCCGTTCGGGCTGTCCGGCCCCGGCTACGGGCTCACGGCCACCGTGCTCGTCCTGTCCTACCTGTGGCTGCCCTACATGATCCTTCCCGTCTACGCGGGGCTGGAGCGGCTGCCGGGGGCGCTGCTGGACGCCTCGGGCGACCTCGGGGCGCGGCCGCTGCGCACGTTCCGGACCGTCGTCCTGCCGCTGGTGTACCCCTCGCTGGTCGCGGGCTCGATCTTCACGTTCTCGCTGTCGCTCGGCGACTACATCACCGTGAAGATCGTCGGCGGTCGCAGCCAGCTGATCGGCAACGTCGTCTACGACAACGTCGGCGCCGCCAACAACCTGCCGTTCGCCGCCGCCGTCGCGACCGTGCCGGTGGTGGTGATGCTCGGCTACCTCGCCGCCGCGCGCCGCACCGGCGCCCTCAGGGAGCTGTGATGACCCTCTCGCCCGCGGCGCGGATCGCGCTGCGCGCCGTCATGGCCCTCGGCCTCGCGGTGATCTACGTGCCGCTGCTGGTGGTGCTGGTGAACTCGGTGAACGCCGACCGGGCGTTCGGCTGGCCGCCGTCCGGCGTCACCGGCCGCTGGTGGAGCCGGGCGCTGGACAACGAGGGCGCCCGCACGGCCGTGCTCTCCAGCCTCAAGGCCGGGCTCGGGGCCACCGCCATCGCGCTGCTGCTCGGCACGATGGCGGCGTTCGCGGTGGCCCGGTACCGCTTCTTCGGGCGGGAGGCGGTGTCGCTGGCCGTGGTGCTGCCCATCGCGCTGCCCGGCATCGTGACCGGCATCGCGCTGAGCAACGCCTTCCAGGTCGTCCTGAAGCCGCTCGGGATCGGCCTCGGCCTGTTCACCGTCATCGTCGGGCACGCGACGTTCTGCGTCGTCACGATCTTCAACAACGTGCTCGCCCGGCTGCGCCGGACGGGCACCAGGCTGGAGGAGGCGTCGGCCGACCTCGGCGCGGACCCGTTCCGGACGTTCTGGCACGTGACCCTGCCCGGCCTGCGCTCGGCGCTGCTCGCGGGCGGGCTGCTGTCGTTCGCGCTGTCCTTCGACGAGATCATCGTGACCACGTTCACGGCCGGGCCGGGCGCCCGGACGCTGCCGATCTGGATCTTCGACAACCTGTTCAGGCCGAACCAGGCGCCGGTCGTCAACGTCGTCGCCGCCGCGCTGATCGTCCTGTCGGTGGTGCCGGTGTACCTGGCCCAGCGGCTGTCGTCCGGGGGCCGCTCCATGCTCTGAGCGGCCCCCTGGACGGGGTCAGGGGCGCAGCCGCCGGGAGACCTCCACCCAGCGGCCGAGGAGCGCGTCCGCGCCGCCGGAGTCGATCGCCTCGGCGGCGCGGGCGTAGGCCGCGCGGAGGGTCTCGGTGAGACGGTCGGCCGGCGGGGCGCCCTCGTGGGCCGCGACGAGCGCGGCGGCGTTCAGCAGCACCATGTCGCGGACGGGCCCGGTCCGCCCGGCGAACACCTCGCGGGCCACCCGCCCGTTGAAGGCCGCGTCCGCGCCGCGCAGGTCGTCCGGCAGCGCGGGCGGGATGCCGAGGTCGGACGGGTCGAAGGTCGTCTCGGTCGAGGTGCCGTCGCGGACCACCCAGACCGTGGAGGTGCCCGTCGTGGTCAGCTCGTCCAGCCCGTCGTCGCCGCGGAACACCAGCGACGAGCAGCCCCGCGCGGCGAACACGCCCGCGATGACGCCCGCCATCCGGGGATGGAAGACCCCGACCGCCTGCGCGCCCGGACGCGCCGGGTTGGTGAGCGGGCCGAGGAAGTTGAACACCGTCGGGACGCCGAGCTCGCCGCGCACCTTGGACGCGTGCCGCAGCGCCGGGTGGAACAGCGGCGCGAAGCAGAAGGTGATGCCGATCTCCTCGGCGACCCGCGCCGTGGCCTCCGGGGGCAGGTCGATGGCGACCCCGAGGTGCTCCAGCAGGTCAGCGGCGCCGCAGGAGGACGACGCGGCCCGGTTGCCGTGCTTGACGACCTTGACGCCCGCCGCGGCGGCGACCACCGCGGCCATCGTGGAGATGTTGACCGTGTGGGCGCGGTCGCCGCCCGTCCCGACGAGGTCGGCGATGGGGCCCTCGACCGAGATCGGCGTGGCGTTGTCCATCATGCCCTCGGCCAGGCCCAGGACCTCCGAGACCGTCTCGCCCTTGGCGCGCAGGGCGACGGCGAAGCCGGCGATCTGCACGTCGGTGGCCTCGCCGGCCATGATGCGGTTCATGGCCCAGGCGGTCTCCTCGCTCGTGAGCGGGTCGCCGTCGATCAGGGCGTTCAGCAGTGCGGGCCAGGTCGTGCGCGCGTCCATGTCTCCCCCAGGGTGAGGTCGGTCCCCCGGGGACGCGCGGGGACGGCTCCGGCCGGGGCTCCGGGCCGGCCGCCCCGCCGCCCCGGCGAGCGGTCTTACAGGGCCGGCAGGCGGTTCTCCAGGCGGCGGCGCAACAGCCCCGCCAGGGCCTGGGCGACGGCCATCGGGTCGAGCGGCAGGCTCACCACGGCGTCGGCGCGCGACCAGGTCGCCAGCCAGCCGTCGTCGCGGCGGGCGATCACGGCCAGGACCGGCGGGCAGTCGTAGACCTCGTCCTTGGCCTGCCGGCACACGCCGAGCCCGCCGGCGGGCTGCGCCTCCGCGTCCACGATGACGGCGTCGACGCCGCCCTGGTCGAGCCGCTCCACCACGGCGGGCTGCGTCGCCAGCTCGATGAACTCCACCTGCGGGAGGTCGGCCGCGGGGCGGCGCCCGATCGCCATCCGGATCTGGGCGCGGGTGTTCGCGTCGTCGCTGTAGACGAGAACCTTCACGGGGCTCTCCGGGGCGCTGCTCGGGGCGGTGCTCATGGCAGGGAAGGGTACCCGCTCGGCCACGCGCGCACGAGGTCCCCCCGTCCCGGCGCCGGGACGGGCGCGGGACGTGCCCGGGGACACGCTCGGGAACTCTAGAAGGGGGGTCATGCGTCAGTCACCGGATAGGGACGCAATAATGCTGCCCGTGGCAACAGCATCCGCGATAGAGACAACACCTCACGCTCGGGCGAATCGTCCCAATCTGGTCAGCGTGGGGACGATCGTTTGGCTGTCGTCCGAGCTGATGTTCTTCGCGGCGCTGTTCGCGATGTTCTTCACGATCCGCTCCGTGACGATCGGCCAGCAGGGGCACGGCGCTTGGCCGGGAGCCGAGCTGGACCTGCCGCTGTCGGCAGTCAACACCACCGTCCTCGTGCTGTCCTCGGTGACCTGCCAGATGGGCGTGTTCAGGGCCGAGGCGGGCCAGGTCGGCCGGGCCGGCGGGCTGCTCGACTTCCGCCGCTGGGGACTGCGCGAGTGGTACGTGCTGTCGTTCCTCATGGGCGCCTACTTCGTGGCCGGTCAGGCCTTCGAGTACTACAACCTGGTCACGAAGGACGGCCTCACCCTCTCGTCCTCGGCCTACGGCTCGGTCTTCTACCTGACCACCGGCTTCCACGGGCTGCACGTCACCGGCGGCCTCATCGCGTTCCTGTTCGTCCTCGGGCGCACCTACGCGGCGAAGAGGTGGACGCACGAGCAGGCGACCAGCGCGATCGTGGTGTCGTACTACTGGCACTTCGTCGACGTGGTGTGGATCGGCCTGTTCGCGACCATCTACCTCCTCGACATGTGACCTGACCAGTGACCTGCCCGACCTACCAGACGACATGACCCGAACGGGGATTTCCGTGAAAAGGTTCACCGCATGGCGACGGCGCCCCTGGGCGGGCTACGCCGTCGTGCTGGCGGCCCTGGCGGCGATCGGCGTCATCTACGCCGGATTCTCGCCGCAGACTGACCGCGCCGAGGCGGAGAACACGGCCCAGGCCGCGCAGGACCTGGCGAACGGCAAGCAGCTGTTCAACAAGAACTGCGCGAGCTGCCACGGGCTGAACGCCGAGGGCACCAAGGACGCCAAGGGCAAGCCGATCGCTCCCAGCCTCATCGGGGTGGGCGCCGCATCCGTCGACTTCCAGGTCAGCACGGGCCGCATGCCCGCGATGAACCCGGGCGCGCAGATGCCCCGCAAGGAGCCGATCCCCGAGTTCAACACCTCGATCAAGACCGACTACTCCGAGCCGGAGAAGCGGGAAGAGGCGGAGAAGCAGAAGGCTCTGGCGGAGAAGAACCTGGCCGACCTGCGGGCCTACATCGCCTCGCTGGCCATCGGCCCGGCCGTCCCGCCCGCGTCCGCGGTGGACCCGACCAAGGGCGACGTCGCGCTCGGCGGGAAGCTGTTCCGCACCAACTGCGCCCAGTGCCACAACTTCACCGGTCAGGGCGGCGCGCTGACCGGCGGCAAGTACGCTCCGCCGCTGAGCGGCAGCGACGTCACGCCCACCCAGATCTACGAGGCCATGCTGACCGGCCCGCAGGCGATGCCGGTGTTCAACGACACCACCCTCACGCCGAAGGACAAGCAGGCGATCATCTCCTACCTCGTCCAGACCCGCGAGGAGCCGAACCCGGGCGGTAACGGCCTCGGCCGCATCGGCCCGGTGTCGGAGGGCCTGGCCGGCTGGCTGATCGGGATCGGCCTGCTGGTCCTGGCGGCCATGTGGATCACCGCGAAGAAGCCGAAGAAGCTGAAGAAGTCATGAGCGACGACACCAAGGACACCGGGGGCCCCGAGCCCCGCGAGGACGGCGGCCCGCAGGGACGCGTGATCGGCACGCCCTCGCCGGCGCGGGACAAGGCGCTGCTCGCCGCGGGCCCGATCTCGGCGCCGGCGGGCGCCGGCGAGGAACTGGACGAGGCCGCCGCCAAGCGCGCCGAGCGGATCGTCGCGGCGTTCTTCCTGCTGGCCTTCGCCGGCAGCGTGGCGTTCATCGCCTACTACATCGGCTGGAGCGGCCGCCACGGCGGCATGCACGGCGTCGACCGGGCCCGGGAGTCCAACTTCTGGCTCGGCGGCATGATGGCGCTGTCGTTCCTCGCGCTGGCGATCGGCGTCACCATCTGGGTGCGCCGGCTCATGACCAGCAAGCCGATCATCCAGGAGCGGCACGAGCTGGCCGCCGACGAGGAGACCCGCGCGGCCTTCGCCGAGGACTTCCTCCAGGGCGCCGCCGACAGCGGCATCACCAAGCGGCCGCTGCTGCGCCGCACGCTGCTGCTGGCCGCCGCGCCGCTCGGCCTGGCGCCGCTGGTGCTGCTGCGCGACCTCGGCCCGCTGCCGGAGAAGCGGCTCCGTCACACCTTCTGGGGCGAGGCGGTCAAGAAGGCGCAGGCCGAGGGCAAGAAGGGCGTCCGCCTGGTGGTGGACGGCACCAACCGGCCCCTCAGGGTCAGCGACTTCTCCTCGCCCGGCTCGATGATCACCGTGCTGCCGGAGGGCATCGAGGAGGACGTCCCCGAGACCGAGGTGCTGACGCAGACCGCCAAGGCCGTCACCATCCTGATCAACGTTCCCGCGGACCAGTTCAAGCCGGCCAAGGGCCGGGAGAACTGGCACGTCAACGGGATCGTGGCCTACTCCAAGATCTGCACGCACGTCGGCTGCCCCGCGGCCCTGTACGAGCAGACCACGCACCACATCCTGTGCCCGTGCCACCAGTCGACGTTCGACGCGACCGACGCGGCGAAGGTCGTGTTCGGCCCGGCCGCCCGTCCGCTGCCCCAGCTCCCGCTGGCGGAGGAGAACGGGTACCTGGTCGCGACCAGCGACTACCATGAGCCGATCGGCCCGAGCTTCTGGGAGCGCGGATGAGCGAGGCGACAGCTCCGAAGGCGATCGAGGGCACGCTCGGCTTCATCGACGAGCGTCTCGGTTCCACCACCTTCTTCAAGCGGAACGTCAAGAAGGTCTTCCCGGACCACTGGTCGTTCATGCTGGGCGAGATCGCCCTGTACTCCTTCATCATCCTGCTGCTGACCGGGACGTTCCTGACGCTCTGGTTCAAGCCCAGCATGACGGAGGTCGTGTACGACGGCTCGTACACGAAGCTGAACGGCGTGAAGATGTCGGAGGCCTACGCCTCCACGCTGGACATCAGCTTCGACGTGCGCGGCGGCCTGCTGATGCGGCAGATCCACCACTGGGCCGCGGTCCTGTTCATGGCGTCGATCATGGCGCACATGCTGCGGGTGTTCTTCACCGGCGCCTACCGCAAGCCGCGCGAGCTGAACTGGCTCATCGGCCTCGGCATGTTCACGCTCGGCATGCTGGAGGGCCTGTTCGGGTACTCGCTGCCCGACGACCTGCTGTCCGGCACCGGCCTGCGGATCACCCAGGGCGTCACCGAGGCGATCCCGCTCGTCGGAACCTACATCTACATGTTCCTGTTCGGCGGGGAGTTCCCCGGCGACGACATCGTGCCCCGGCTGTTCACGCTGCACATCCTGCTGATCCCGGGCGTCATCCTCGGCATGGTCACCGCGCACATGATGATCATGTGGCACCAGAAGCACACCGCGATGCCGGTCAAGAACCAGACCGAGCAGCAGGTGTACGGCTACCCGTTCTACCCGGTCTTCATGGCCAAGACGGGCGCCTACTTCCTGTTCACCTTCGGGGTGCTCGCGCTGATGGGGGCCTTCGTCCAGATCAACCCGATCTGGCTGTTCGGCCCGTACGACCCGGGCGCGATCTCCGCGGGCTCCCAGCCCGACTGGTACATGGGCGTCATGGAGGGCGCGCTGCGCATCATGCCGAACTGGGAGATCAGCGCCTGGGGCCACACGCTCAGCCTGAACGTGCTGATCCCGGCGACGGTTCCGCTCGGCATCATCTTCGGCGGCGCCGGGGCCTGGCCGTTCATCGAGGCGTGGGTGACCGGCGACAAGCGTCAGCACCACGTGAACACGCGCCCGCGCAACGCCCCGGTCCGCACGGCGACGGGCATGGCCGCGGTGGCCTTCTACGGGCTGCTGTGGGTCGCCGGCGCGAACGACGTCATCGCCGACAAGTTCCACGTCTCGATGTTCGCGCTGACGTGGTTCTTCCGGGTCACGGTCTTCGTCGGGCCGTTCCTGGCCTTCGTCATCACCAAGCGGATCTGCCTGGGCCTCCAGCGCAAGGACGCGAACGTGATCGGGCACGGCGTGGAGAGCGGCATCATCGTGATGTCGCCGGACGGCAAGTACTCCGAGCGGCACGAGCCGGCCCGTGAGCAGGAGCGGGCGGTCATCCTCTCCAAGGAGAACACCCGCCCGGAGGCCCCGGCGCGCGACGCCAACGGCATCCCCGCCCCCGACACCAAGGGCCCGCTCGGCCACCTGCGCGCGCGTCTCAACCGCGCGTGGACCTTCGACGACATCCCCGTCGAAGAGCACGAGGAGCACGGCGAGGTCGAGAGCGGCAAGGAGCCCAAGCAGCTCAGCCACTGATCACACCAGCAGGAGAGGGCCCGTCACCACCAGGTGGCGGGCCCTCGCTGGGTATGTCGGAAGGGAGAGTCGGGGGCCGCACCCCTGGAGATCCATGAGCAGAACCCTTGTCGTGACGAACGACTTCCCGCCGCGTCCGGGCGGGATCCAGGCGTTCGTGCACGGTCTGGCGTCGCGGCGTCCGGCCGGTTCGGTGGTGGTGTACGCGCCGGCGTGGGAGGGGGCGGCGGCGTTCGACGCGCGGCAGCCGTTCCCGGTCGTCCGGCATCCGGGTTCGCTGATGCTGCCCGAGCCGGGGGTGCTGCGCCGGGCGGGGGAGGTGCTGCGGGCGGAGGGGTGCGATTCGGTGGTGTTCGGGGCGGCGGCGCCGCTCGGGCTGCTGGCGCCGGCGCTGCGGCGGCGGGGCGCGGAGCGGCTGGTGGGGATCACGCATGGGCACGAGGCGGGGTGGGCGGCGCTGCCGGTGGCGCGGACGCTGCTCGGCCGGATCGGTGAGGGCGTCGACGTGCTGACGTATCTGGGGGAGTACACGCGGTCGCGGATGGCGCGGGCGCTGTCCCCGGAGGCGGCGGCGCGGATGGCGCGGCTCGCGCCCGGCGTCGATGAGCGGGTGTTCCGTCCGGGGTGCGGCGGCGGGGAGATCCGCGAGCGGCACGGCCTGGTGGACCGGCCGGTCGTGGTGTGCGTGTCGCGGCTGGTGCTGCGCAAGGGGCAGGACGCGCTGGTCCACGCGTGGCCGCGGGTCCTGAGGTCGGTCCCGGACGCGGCCCTGCTGCTGGTGGGGGGCGGCCCGTACCGTGCGGAGCTGGAGCGGCTCGTGGTGTCGGCGGGCGTGGAGGGTTCGGTGGTGTTCACCGGGAGCGTCCCGTGGGAGGAACTGCCGGCGCACTATGACGCGGGGGACGTGTTCGCGATGCCGTGCCGGACGCGGCGGCGCGGGCTGGACGTGGAGGGCCTGGGGATCGTCTACCTGGAGGCGTCGGCGGTGGGGCTGCCGGTGGTGGCGGGCGACTCCGGTGGCGCGCCGGACGCCGTGGTGGACGGCGAGACGGGGGTGGTGGTGCCGGGACGGTCCGTCGCGCGGGTCGCGGCGGAGGTCACGGGGCTGCTGGCCGATCCGGCGCGGGCGCGGCCGATGGGCGGGCGGGGGCGGCGGTGGGTCGAGCGGGAGTGGCGCTGGGAGGTGCAGGCGGCCCGTTTCGGGAGCCTGCTCGCCGCCTGATATGTGGCGGTACCGCCATTTTGGGAATCCTCAGGTCATGGTGCGTATCGCCGCCGCGTCCAAGGGTGACAGGATGCCGATATGGAGAACGCGGACATCGAGGACGCATGGGCCGTCGCTCCGGCGGAAGCCGCCCGCTGGTTGCACGAGCTCGATCCCGACCACTGCTACTCCGGGTTCGAACCGCCGCGCAGCCCCGATTCGGTCTGGCTCCTGCACGCCATGTACGCGTGGGAGGAGGGCCTGGTCACCACGACGCACGACGACGTCCACCAGTCGGTCGTGGCGGCGGGGCTCGCCGAGCCGGCCGATCCCGCGGCCGAGGTGCCCGGAGACGTCGGCGACCTGCTGGAGGGCGCGATCGTCACCGGCACCGAGCTCGGACGCAGCGGTCACCCCGGCCGCGGCTGGCGCCGGCTGCGCTGGCGGGAGCTCGCCCGCGGGTTCGGCGAGCCGGTCGTCCCGGAGGGGGAACTGCCGGGGAACCGCTGCCTGCGCCAGGGGCATCCGGCGGGGAGCTGGTCGGCCGCCATCCAGCCGCCCGCCGAGGGGTGCCTGGACCGCGAGAGCTGGCACCGGCTGATGCGGGTGCTGCTGCGCTACAGCCCCGCGGGCGCCGACACCCGCTGCCTGGCCTACTACTGCCCGCTCGTCACGGCGGACTGGGACACCGAGACCGTCCTCGCCGGGCGGCTCGGCGACGCCGCCGCGCTCTACGACCATCCGGCGATGTCGAGCTGCCCGTCCGACCTGTGGCCGGTGGACCGCTCGTGGGTGGTCTACTGCGACTGGGACCTGTGGGGGACGAAGGTCGTCGGCCCCACCGCGCTGATCGAGGCGCTGCTGGAGGATCCGGAACTGGAGGGCATCCGCCTGTCCTGGACCCGCTAGGCGGCGCGGAAGGCGCAGCGTCCGCGCGGGCGTGAGGGCCGCGGGCCGCCGCACCGGCGTGCGGCGGCCCGTCGACCGGGGGCCGCGCCCCGCTTCCGGAGACCGGTGCCACGCGGTCGCCCCTGCTGAGACGGGGTCGATCGAACATCGCGTGGACGGGAGCGCGGGGGGCGGCCCCGGCACGGCTCCCGGCCGGTGGGAGGCCGGGAGGCGGCGACCCGGCAGCGTGGGGTGGGCCGTCCCGGCGCGAGGGTCGTCATCGCGGGGCACCTCCTGCCGTCCGTGCGGTCGCCGACGTCCACGACGCTAGGCCCGTGATCGCCGCGAGTCACGTCCGTTAACCCGGGCTTAAGGAGTGGATCAGGCGACGCTAAGTCACGGCGCCCTCTCCGCCTGAAGATCCGCCGACTGGAGGATGGGCAGGGGCGTCCGGGCGGTGACATGATCAAGGCTCCGGTCGGGGGGAGGCTGGAGGGGCGAAGCATGCGTGCACGGGGTGTGACGGTGCTGGCGATGCTGGTGGCGGTGGTCTTGACGGCCGGCGTGGCGGCCGCGCGGCTGGTGCCCGGACGGGACGAGGGGAGTCCCGAGAAGACGGCCGACGACTATTTCGCGGCGTGGAGCCGCGGCGCGCTGGAGCGGATGCGGCGGCTCGTCGCCGATCCGCCGGACGACTTCGCCGAGCAGCACCGGGCGCTGTCGCGGGGGCTGTCGGTCGACTCGATCTCGCTGGAGCCGCGGCCGGCCGTCCGGTCGGGGCCGGACGCGGCGCAGGCCGAGTTCACGGTGACCCGGTCGCTGGCCGGGCGCGGCGACTGGTCGTTCCGGGCCGTGCTGCGGCTGGCCCGGGTGCACCGGCGGTGGCGGGTGCTGTGGTCGCCCGCGACCCTGTACCCCGGGCTGAAGGGGAAGGGGACGTGGACGCTGCGGGAGGTGCAGGTCCCCGCGGTCGCGCTGACCGACCGTAAGGGCCGTGCCCTCTCCGCCGACGGCTCGTTGCAGCCCTACCTCGCCGGGCTGACCGACCGCATGGAGGGCACGGACGAGTCGGGATGGGCCGTTGAGATGCGGGACGGCACCGGCCCGGCGCAGCGGCTGCGGCTCCTCGGGGTGAAGGGGACGACGAAGGTCCGCACGACCCTGGACGCGGGCGTCCAGGAGGCGGCCGAGCGCGCCGCCGCCTCCCGGCCCGCCGCGATCGTGGCGCTGCGGCCCTCCACCGGCGAGATCCTCGCGGTCGCCGACGGGCTGGGCGGGCTCGGCGCGTTCGGCGGGCACTACCCGCCCGGGTCGACGTTCAAGGTGGTGACGGCGGCGGCGCTGCTGGACGGCGGGATGGACGCGGGGTCGGAGGCGGACTGCCCGGCGGTCGTCACCACCGCGCAGCGGACGATCCACAACGACGCCGGCCACGCGTTCGGCCGGACGTCGCTGCGGGAGGCGTTCGCGCAGTCGTGCAACACCACGTTCGCGCGGCTGGCGGTGGAGGAGCTCGGCGCGCGGCGGCTGGCGGAGGCGGCGCGCGCGTTCGGGTTCGGCGTGCCGCTGACGCCCGGTCTGTCGGTGGGGGACGGGAGCTTCCCCGATCCGGGGAGCGGCGCCGAGCTGGCCGAGGCGGCGATCGGGCAGGGCCGGGTCGAGGCGACGCCGCTGCTGATGGCCTCCGTCGCCGCGGCGGTGGCGGACGGGACGTGGCGCCCGCCGCGGCTGCTGTCGCCGGAGCTGGTCCGGGCGGGCGGCCAGCGGCTCGCCGAGCCGCACGCGGTGCCGGGCGCCGCGGCGCTGCGGGAGATGATGCGGGCGGTGGTCACCGGCGGGACGGCGGCGGAGGCGGGGCTGCCCGCGGGGGTGGCGGGCAAGACCGGCACGGCCGAGTTCGGGGAGGGGTCGCACGCCTGGTTCATCGGCTACCGGGACGACCTGGCGTTCTGCGTGTTCGTCCAGGGCGGCGGCTCGGGCCCGAAGGTCGCCGCCCCGCTGGCCGCGCGGTTCCTCCGCGCGCTCGGCTGATCAGCGGGCGGCGGCGGCGAGCAGCGCGCCGCCGCCCAGCAGCGCCGCGAGGACGAGGGCCAGCGGCGCCAGCGAACTCCCCGACAGGGCGCCGGCCAGCTGCGGGCCGAGGCTGGCGCCCGCGAACAGCAGCGCGCTGAACAGCGACACCGCCGGGGCGCGGGCGGCGCCGGCGCGCGTGCCGATCGTGTCGATCAGGCCGGGCGCGGCGACGCACGTCCCGGCGGTGACCGCCATCAGCAGCAGCGCGAGCCCGAGCGTGCCCGGGTGCAGCAGGCCGATGAGCGCGGTGCCCGCCGCCGACAGCGCGAGCGCCAGGCCCACGCGGGCGGGCCCCGGGATCCGGGCCAGCCGGGCGGTGGCGAACGGCACCGCGAGGATCACCGGCAGCGCGCTCGCCCGCAGCCCGAGCAGCCCGCTCGTCCCGGTGAGCTGCAGCCCCGTATAGAGCGCGACGAAGGAGCCGAGGACGGTGGGCACCGCGAGGAACAGCCGGCGCAGGCCGGGCGCGCCGAGGAGCGGGATCATCGCGCGGTAGGCGGCCCACGGCGACGTTCCGCCGGACGGGCCGTCGGGGAGCAGGGCCCACCGGAGCAGGAGGGCGGCCGCCGCGAACGCCGCGCCGCCGGCCAGGAAGAAGGACCGCCAGCCGAGGACGGCGGCGAGGCCCTGCGCGGCGAGCTGGCCGAGGACGGCCGACGACAGGAACCCGGTGGTCATCGCGGTGACGGCGACGAGGCGCCGGCGCGGTTCGACGCGTTCGGCGATGTAGGCCATCGCCGCCGGCGGGAACGCGCCGATCGTCAGGCCCTGCAGGACGCGCAGCGCGAGCGCGGCGCCGGGCGCGGGCGCCGTCGCGACCAGCGCGGTGGTGACGGCGGTGGCGGCGACGCCGGCGAGCATGACGCGCCGGCGGCCGAGCCGGTCCGAGAGCGGGCCGAAGATCAGGAACCCGGCCGCGTAGCCGAACCCGTACACGCTGACCAGCCAGGTGAGCGAGGCGGGGGCGACGTGCCAGCCGGCCGCGACGCGGCCGAGCAGCGGGATCATGCCGTAGAGCTGGCCGGTGGCCAGGAGCGCGACGGTGGCGAGTGCCGCGACCGTCCTGCCGAAGGGGGCGTGCTCGGGGGGCGCGGGGGCCCGCAGGGGGACGCTGGAGGTCGTCATGCCGGGGACGGTAGCCAACCAACTGGTTGGATGGCAACCAACTGGTTGGTTCAGGTCGGCTAGGATGCCGGTCATGCCACCCACCGCCGCCACCACCAAACAGGCCCTGCTGGACGCCGCCCGCGGGGAGTTCGCCGAACACGGCATCGCCGGCGCCCGGGTCGACCGCATCGCGGCGCGCGCGGGCGTCAACAAGGAGCGCATCTACGGCTACTTCGGCAACAAGGAGAAGCTGTTCGACGCCGTGATGAAGTCCGCGCTGGACGAGCTCGCCGAGGTCGCGTCGCTGCCGGGCAACGACCCCGTCGAGTACGTCGGCAAGGTGTTCGACCACTACGTCCGGCACCCCGACCTGCTCCGGCTGCTGATGTGGGAGGCGCTGCACCGGCGGCCCGCGAACCTGCCCGAGCAGCAGTGGCGGGTCGACCGCTGCCGGGCCAAGGTGGCCTCCCTCGCCGAGCACCTCGACCGGGAGCCGTCCGCCGAGGTCGGCCGCACGGTCGTCTCCCTCATCGGCCTGGCCATGATGCCGATGGCCATGCCGCAGCTCGCCGAGCTCGTCGGCGTGCGGATGGACTCGCCCGAATCCACCGCCCGGATGCGTGAACATGTCACGGCCTTCGCCCGTACTGCTCTGGAAAGCGGTACATCTGGCACCTGACGGCGTCCCGGGGCGTATGCTCCCGGGTTGATCGAACGGGTTCGCCAGAACCCGCGGGTGAGCGGCGGGAGCGGAGCGGGCTCCCGGCGCCGCGATCCCGATGTCTCAGCGGAACCGCCGCCGGGCACGCGCCCGGACGGCACGGTCGAGCGTTCACCGAGCCTCCGCCTTCTCCACAGGAGAGGGCATGGCGCGACGCGACACCCGGCATGCGTCCCGGAGCTACCCGCATCCTTCACGGCGGGCTGACACGCCCGCGCGTCCCCAGGCGGCCCCCGGGCGGGGACGCCGGTCCGAGGAACTCCAGTGGCCCGAAGGGTCCTGGTGGTCCGAGCAACCCGGCTGGACCGAGCCAACGCACCGGTCGAACCGGCGCCGCGGCACGTCCGGACGCCACGAGAACGGGCGCGGCGACCCCGCACGCGCCGCACGAACCCGCCCCGAACCCACCCCACCCGCACCCGACGACTTCTGGCGCCCCCACCGCGACACCACCCACCGGCGCGACACCACCCACCCGCGCGATGACACACGGCGGGGTGGCGGTGTCCGGCGCGGGCGCGGGCGGAGGCGCGGTGCTCGGCGGGGGCGGCGCGATCGGCTGAGTCTCGGAGCGGTCGTCCTGTCGTGCCTGGTGGGGCTGTCGCTCCTCGGCGTCGTGGAGCGTGCCCTGCTGGACGGCGGGCCGCCCGGCGGGGCGGGCGGCGCGGGGCGAGCAGCGCCAGCGGCAGCACCGCCGCCATCACGGCGGCGCTGATCGCGAACCCGGTGGAGAAGCCCCGCTCGCCCGGCAGCCCCGCCACGACGACCGCGCTGACCTGCGTCCCGAGTGACGCCCCCACCGTCCGGACGAGGGTGTTCACGCCCGTGGCCACGCCCGTCTCGCCCGGCGGCACGGCGGCCACGACGAGGTTCGCGACGGCCGCGTAGGCGAGCCCGAGCCCGATCCCCCGCGCGAGACCGCCCGCGTACAGCTGCCACATGGCCGCGTGCCGCAGCGCGACGAACGCGTACCCGCCGCCGGTCAGCACGGCCCCGGCGAGCAGCACGGCCCGCGACCCGACCCACCTGTCGAGCAGGCCGGCCGACAGGCCCGCGGCGGTCATCCCGGCGCTCGCGGGCATCTGCAGCAGCGCCGCCTGGGTGGCCGTCCCGCCGAAGCCGTAGCCGGTGCCCGCCGGGAGCTGGACGAGCAGCGGGAACAGCAGCCCGCCCGCCATCAGCGCGTACCCCGACAGCAGCGAGGCCGCGTTGGCGGTCCACACGCCCCGCGACCGCATCAGCCGCAGGTCGACGAGCGGCTCGGCGACCCGTCCCTCCACGCGCGCCCAGACGACGGCCGTCACCGCCGACAGCGCCAGCAGGCCGAGGACGCCGGGCGACGTCCAGCCCCAGTCCATCCCCTGGGTCACCGCGGTCAGCGCGGCCACCAGCCAGCCCGCGAACAGGGCGGCGCCCCACCAGTCCACCCGGGCGGCGCCCCGCGGCGCCGAGGACGGCACGACCCACCAGGCCAGCACCAGGCCGGGCACCAGCCCGGCGACCGGAACCCACAGCAGCCACCGCCAGCCCAGCAGGTCGATGACCGGTCCGGCCAGGCACCACGACACGGCGCCGCCGAGGCCCAGCATCGACGACATCAGCCCGACGGCGGGCGCCCGGCGCGCGGGCGGCACGACGTCCCGGATGAGGGTGTAGGCCAGCGGGAAGACGCCGCCGCCGACGCCGCCGAGCACCCGCCCGGCGAGCAGCACCGGCAGCGTCCCCGCACAGGCCGCCACGACCGTCCCCACGGCCGCCACGGTGAGCACCGCCAGCAGGACCCGCCGCGGGCCGTACAGGTCCCCCAGCCGCCCGACCACGGGGGTCGCCACCGCCGCGGAGAGGGTCATGGCCGTGAGCGCCCACGCGGCCCCGGCGGGCGAGGTGCGCAGCCCGTGCTGGAGCTGGGGCAGCGCGGGCGTCACGACCGCCATGGACAGCGAGTAGCCCATCACCCCGAGGAACGCCAGCAGCGGCACCAGGCCCCGTCCACCGCGCGCCGACACCGCCGCCCCCTTTGTTCGCCAACCTAACGATCTCACGCGGATCCGCCCCGGACGGGTCCGCGAGGACGGGAGCGATGAGTTTCACACCGTCCCCCGGTCGGTACGCGTAGAGAGGAACCGACCCGAGGGGAAGAACAGTGCTCACCGACTCCAAGGCCTTCAGCGGGTTCTCAGTGGACGACATCCCGGCGGCCAAGCGCTTCTACGGCGAGGTCCTGGGGCTCGACGTCTCCGAGGACAACGGCATGCTCACCCTGCACATCACGGGCGACAGGCCGACTCTGGTCTACCCGAAGCCGAACCACGAACCGGCCACGTTCACGATCCTGAACTTCCCCGTCGCCGACATCGAGGAGGCGGTCGCCGGGCTCGCCGCCCGGGGCGTCGCCTTCGAGCACTACGACGGCGTGGACGACAAGGGGATCTTCCGCAAGGGCGGCCCGCTCATCGCCTGGTTCAAGGACCCGGCGGGCAACGTCCTGTCCGTCCTCCAAACCTGACCCCCGCCCCCGCCCAGCACGCGCCCCGGCAAACGGGACGACCCCGCAGAGGCCGACACACCACGACGAACGAGAGACCGCGCCGCTGAAGAGACTCGGCCGACTGCCGGCGCCGACACTGGAGGCCACCAGCCCCCACACACCCCCAGGCGTCAAACACCCCCAGGGGACCGCCCCCCAACTCCCAGCCGCCACGCCAACGCACGCGATGAGAGATCGCGCCGACGGAGACCCCTTGGGGAGTCGGCCCCACCGACGCGACCGTCACGGGAACCCGCCACAACGCACCCCACACCCCCGGGGTTCAGGCGCCTCCCAGGGGGCCGCCTCACGACCCCCAACCGCCACGCGGGCGATGAAAGACCGCGCCCACGGAACCCCCTCGGGGAGTCAGCCCCCACCAACGCGACCGTCACACAACCCCACCACAACACGCCTCACACGCCCCCAGGCGTCAAGCACCCCCAGGGGCCGCCTCTCACTCCCAGCCGCCACGCCGGCGCGAGCGAGGAGAGATCGCGCCGATGGGGACCCCTTGGGGAGTCGGCCCCCGTCGGCGCGACCGTCATGGGAGCCCGCCGGAACACGCCTCGCACACCGGAGGCGAGAGGCGTGCCCTAGGTGCCTGCCTCGCACCAGCCCTGAGCCGTCGCGCGAGCGCGCTGGCGGGGCGATGCCCGGGGGGGGCGAGGCCCGCCGGGAGGATCGTGAAGCGATTCGCGCTCGCGCAAAGGCCGGTCAGGCAGGCGAGCTTTTAGGCGAGCTTTCCTGGGACGGGCTTTCGAACAAACATGGCTGGCCGGTGATGCCGAGGGTGTCCTCCACGAGGGAGACGAAGACGCCGGCGTCGTGCATGAGCTCCTCGGCCTCGCGCGGCGTGACCGCCCGGGGCAGGCCCGCCTCGGCGGCGGCGCGCTTGTCGGCGCCGGCGGCGAAGAACGCGGCCCACTCGCGCAGGGCGGGCTCGGCCTCGGGCAGCAGGACCCAGACGCTGCGGGGCCGGCCGCGGCGGTGGGTCTCCAGCGGCTCCCTGGAGGCCAGCACCGCGGCGGCGGCGCGCAGCGCGGCCAGGTGCGCGCAGACGTAGCGGACGGCGGGTGTGGTGGCCTCGGCCGCGTCGGCGAGGCCCATGCGGGCGGCGTGCAGCTGGCCGGTCGCCGTGTGCGCCGGACGGGGCGCGGGCAACGGGCGGTGGCGCGGGCTCGGGGGCATGGGCTGGGCGGCGGAGTGGACGCCGCGGGCGGTGATCGCTGCGGACATGACTGCCTCCTTCCGGGGCTCGGGCCGGCCGGGCGGAGAGCTTCCCCTCACTCCGCCCGGCCGTCCGTCCCGCCACGGCATCGCGCTGCCGCCGCGGGGACGTCGCCCTGGCACGGGCCGCGAGTCCCGCACCACGTCGAACATAAGTTCGACGCATTCACAGTAAACAGGGCCGGCGAGGATTCGTCAACGTGTTCGAACGAGTGGCGCATCTCGCAGGTCAGAGGGGTTGCGGACGGCCGTTTCGGACGTTCCGCGCGGCCTCCGGGCACCACCCCGGCGTCCTTGCCCCGTCCCTCGGCGGGCCTTCGACCGTAAGGTGCTCCCATGCATCCGAATGCCGAACACGTCGCCGAGATCCTGCGGGAGCAGGGCGCGACCGGAACGATCCAGGAGCTGCCCGACTCGGCGCGGACCGCGCAGGCCGCGGCGGACCAGCTGGGCTGCGAGGTCGGGGCGATCGCCAACAGCCTGGTGTTCGACGCCGACGGGGCGCCCCTGCTGGTGCTGACGAGCGGCGCGCATCGGGTCGACACCGCGCGGGTCGCCGCCCTCGTCGGGGCGGCGGCGGTGCGGCGGGCGACGCCGGAGTTCGTCCGGGCGGCGACCGGGCAGCCCATCGGCGGCGTCGCGCCGCTGGGCCATCCCGCGCCGCTCCGTACCCTCGTGGACGTCTGGCTGGGCAAGTACGACGAGGTGTGGGCCGCGGGCGGGCACCCCCACACCGTGTTCCCCACGACCTACGAGGAACTGCTGCGCATCACCGGGGGCACCCCGGCGGAGGTTGGAGAGTAAGTGGAGATCTGGCATAACCCTCGCTGCTCGAAGAGCCGCGCCGCGAAGGCCGCGCTGGACGAGGCGGGCGTGAAGTACACCGAGCGCCGGTACCTGGACGAGCCGCCGACGGCGGAGGAGCTGGAGGCGGTGCTCACCCGCATCGGGGCCGAGCCGTGGGAGGTGGCGCGGCTGAACGAGCCGGTCGCCCGGGAGCTCGGCCTGCGCGATCTCGAGCACGACCGCGCGCGGTGGATCGAGATCATGGTGGCGAACCCGGTGCTGATCCAGCGGCCGATCGTGGTGACCGGCGAGGGCGCCGTGGTGGCACGTGATAACGAATCGGTACGCAGGGCTCTCGACAGCCGCTGACGCTGATGTGATGGTGGGGAGCTGAGCCACGACGAGCCGTGACCTCCGGAGGGGCGATGACCGCGCAGATGCGCACCGGCCCGGCCGCGCGCGACCCCGGCTTCCGGGGAATCGACCCGCCCGCGCTCAACCAGGTGATCAAGCAGCTCCAGGACGCGCAGCGCGCGATCACGGCCTGGCTGGACGGGCACCGCCCGCCGCCGGGCGTGCCCGCGGGCGGGTACCGGCAGGCCGACCAGGTCGCGCAGTGGGCGGCCGACCAGCTCGGAATGCTGACGCGGCGCTACAACTTCGCGATCACCCACCCGGACGGCGGCGGTGGCGTGCAGGCGACGCCCGCGCCCGCGCCGGGCGGCGCACCC
>NZ_CAACVB010000120.1 GCF_900659635.1 Actinomadura roseirufa
ACCGCGCCGGCGGCCATCGCGGCGGCGGGCGCGGCCGGGCTCGCCGCCGCGGTCCTGTTCGTGCTGCTGGAGCGGGCCCGCGGGCACGGCACGACGCTGAGGGGCCGCCGCGGCGACGTCCCGCCGCCCATGCTCCCCCTGGAGGTGTTCGCCTCCCGCCAGTTCTCCGCCGTCAACCTCGTCACATTCGTCGTGTACGGCGGCATGGGCGTGCTGTTCTTCCTCTTCGTGCTCAACCTCCAGGTGGTCGTCGGGTTCTCGCCGATCGCCGCCGGCACCGCGCTGCTGCCGGTCACCGTGCTGATGCTGCTGCTGTCGGCGCGGGCGGGCCAGCTCGCGCAGAAGATCGGCCCGCGGCTGCCGATGACCGCCGGCCTGGTGGTCGCCGCCGCCGGGATGGTGCTGGTCGGCCGGATCGGCGCGGGCGCCTCCTACACCGCGGACGTGCTGCCCTCCGTGATCGTGTTCGGGCTGGGCCTGTCGGCGGTCGTGGCGCCGCTGACGGCCACCGTCCTGGCCAGCGCGGACGAGCGGCACGCCGGCGTGGCCAGCGGGGTCAACAACGCCGTGGCGCGGGCGGCGGGGCTGCTGGCCGTCGCGGCCATCCCGCCGCTGACCGGGCTGACCGGCGCCGCCCTCAACGACCCCGCCGAGTTCTCGCACGGGTTCCGGCTCGCGATGGCGGCCTGCGCCGGCCTGCTGGCGGCCGGCGCCCTGCTCACCTTCCTGACGGTCGGCGACGACGCGCTGCGCTCGCCCGCCGGGGACCGCCGCGAGCCGCAGTGCAAGAGCCACTGCGGCGTCGGCGCCCCGCAGTTGCAGCCCGAGGCCGAGACCGTCCCCGCCACCGGGCCCGGCGACGGGCCTGCCGGCAACGAACGGGCCTGACTCACCCCGCATTAGCACGAACCGCCCCTACCGGGGGGTGGGGCAGATCTCCGGTCCGATTCCGGCTATGTGCAGGACCGGATCACGTCGTTGTCATACGGTCAGGGCATGAATCTGCGGCAGCTGCGCTACGTCGTGGCGACCGCCGACCACGGCACGATGACGTCGGCGGCCCAGGCCCTGTACGTCGCCCAGCCCGCCCTCTCCCGCGCCGTCCGCGAGCTGGAGCGCGAGCTCGGCGTGGAGCTGTTCTCCCGCGCGGGCCGCGGCGTCGTCCTCACCCCGGTCGGCGAGCTGGTCGTCCGGCAGGCCCGGATCGCGCTCGAGGCCGTCGACGCGATCGAGGGCATGTCGGGTGCGGGCGGCGGCGGCAGGCGCGGCACCGAGCTGCGCATCGCCACCACGGTGTCCCTGGAGCCGGAGCTGACCGGGCGGCTGATCCCCCGGTTCGCCCGCGACCAGCCCGCCGTACGGGTCCGGGTCGTCCGCTGCGAGGACCGCGACCGCGTCGCGGCGGCGCTGCGCGCGGGCCGCGCCGACCTGGCGCTCACCGACCTGCCGGTGCCCGGCGACCTCTCCGCGCACCCGTTCGAGCAGCGTGAGGTGGTGCTGATCTCGCCGCCCGCGCTGAAGGTGCGCGAGCCGGTGCCGCGCGCCGCCCTGGACGGCATGCGGCTGGTGCTGCCGGCACGGGGCAGCGCGCCCCGCGCCGAGATCGACACGATGCTGCGGCGGATCGGGGCGACCCCCGTCGCGGCCGTGGAGTCCGACGAGCGCGGCTCCTGGCTGGGCTGGGTGCGCGCGGGCCACGGCTCCCTGCTGTGGTACCGCAACCAGCTCGACGACACCGAGGGCGTCGCGGTCCGCTCGTTCATGCCGCCGATCACCCGGATGATCGGTCTGGTGCACGTGCACCGGCAGCAGCCGCAGGCGGCCCGCGACTTCCTGGCCTTCGCCAAGGAGACCGCCCGCGAGGGCCGGGGGCGCGAGCACCGCTGACCGGCGCGGACGTGCCATCATCTGGCGGGTGGGAACGACGCACGCACTCTGGCTGCTCGCCGTGCCGGTCAGCGCCCTCATGGTGGCCGCGGGAGCACGGCGCCTCGGGCTGTCGGCGCCGCTGCTCCTCGTCATCGCGGGCCTGGTGTTCTCGTTCGTGCCGGGGGTCCCGGAGTTCGAACTCGACCCGGAGTTCGTGCTGTTCGTGTTCCTTCCCCCGCTGCTGTTCTCCGCGGCCTGGCAGAGCTCCTACTACAACCTGCGCGAGAACGTCCGGTCGATCACGCTGCTGTCGGTGGGGCTCGTCCTGTTCACCACGGTCGCCGTCGGGTACACCGCCTACCTGATCGTCCCGGACCTGCCCCTGCCCGCCGCGTGCGTGCTCGGCGCGATCGTCGCGCCGCCGGACGCGGTCGCGGCGGTGAGCGTCGCGCAGCGGCTCGGGCTGCCGCGCCGCACGGTGACGGTGCTGGTCGGCGAGAGCCTGTTCAACGACGCGACGGCGCTGACGGCGTTCCGGGTGGCGGTCATCGCGGCGACGGGCGCGGGCTTCACACTGGCCGACGGGGTGCTGCGCTTCCTGTTCGCGGCTCTGGCCGGGGCGGCGGTGGGGCTGCTGCTCGGGCCGCCTCTGCACTGGCTGCGGACCCGGCTGGACGACCCGCTGGTGGAGAACGGCGTGGCGCTCGTCGCGCCGTTCGCGGCCTACCTGCTCGCCGAGACCGTGCACGCGTCCGGGGTGATCGCCGTGGTGGTCAGCGGGCTGTACCTCGGGCACCGCTTCACCGACTCGCCGGCGGTGACCCGGCTGATCGGGCACGCGTTCTGGAAGGTCATGGTCTTCGTGCTGGAGACCGTGGTGTTCCTGCTGATCGGCCTGCAGCTGCCGCCGGTCGTGGACGGGCTGTCCGAGCGGAGCTGGGCGGAGCTGGCCGGCTGGGCGGGGGCGGTCCTGGCGGTGACGGTCGTCGCGCGGTTCGTGTGGGTGTTCCCCGCGTCCTACATCCCGATGTGGCTGTCGAGACGGGTGCGGGAGAAGGACGAGGGCGCGGGCTGGCGTGCCCGCGTCGTCGTGTCATGGGCGGGAATGCGCGGGGTGGTGTCGCTGGCCGCCGCGTTCGCGGTCCCGTTCGTCACCTCCGGCGGCGACCCCTTCCCGGGGCGGGACCTGGTCCTGTTCCTCACGTTCACGACCGTCCTCGGGACCCTGCTGGTCCAGGGGCTGACGTTCCCGGCGCTGATCCGCGTGCTCGGCGTCGGCAGCGAGCGGGAGCGCTACAAGGACATCGTGGCGGAGGCGGGCGCGCAGCACGCCGCGGCGAACGCGGCGCTGGAGCGGCTGGAGGAGCTGACGGCGGACGAGGACCTGGACGAGGAGGTCGTGGAGCGGCTGCGGCGGCTGGCCGAGCACCGGCAGCTGCAGGCGTGGGAGCGCCTCGGCGGCGGGACCGGCCCGGAGGGCGCGGAGGTGCCGACCGCGACGTACCGGCGGCTGCGCCGGGAGATGCTCGCCGCCGAGCGGGAGGTGTTCGTCCGCATGCGGGACGAGCGCCGCATCGACGACGAGGTGCTGGACCGGGTCCTGCACGAGCTCGACCTGGAAGAGGTCGCCCTCGCCCGCGACTGAGGGCGACCACGACCGAGGGCGGCGGCGCCCCTGCGCGGGACGCCACGCGCGTCGCCTCGGCCACGGACCCACCGTGGCCGAGGCGCCCGTCTATCCGCCGTTCAGCGGCCTCTCGGGCAGTTCCACCGCGTAGGACTCCTTGATCACGTCCAGGTGGTGCCAGGACTCCCGCACGGTCACGCCCGGCACGGCGCGGACGGCGTCGAGCACCGCGACCAGCTCCGCGCGGGAGGCGGCCTCGGCCTGCCCGACGATGTCGTAGCGGCCGAAGCCCGTCGCGAGGTAGCGGACGCCCTCCTGGGCGGCCACCGCCTCGGCGACCTTGCGCAGCCCGCCGGTGACCACCAGCCCGAAGCCGCCGAGCTCGGCGGCACCGAGCGCCAGCGGGTCGGCGAGCCCGGTCACCTGGATGACGCCGGTGCGCATGAGCCTGACCACCCTGGCCCGGGTGGCGGCCTGCGACAGCCCGATGATGTGCGCGAGCCGGGTGTAGGGGGCGCGGCCGTCGCGCTGCAGCTCCTGCAGGAGCCGCCAGTCGATGTCGTCGAGGGTGACCTCGCCGAGCTCGCGCACCACCGCGTGCGTGTCGCGCACGGTGGAGACCGACCGGAACACCTCCGCCGCGCGCACGCCGGGGACGGACCTGATGTGGTCCACCTCGGTGGCGAGCGCGGCGTCGTCGCGGGTGCGCACCTGCGCGACCAGGTCGTACGGGCCCGCGGTCAGCGCGGTGAAGCTGACGGCCGGGTACTCGGCGATGGCCGCGGCCACCTCCCGGGCCGAGCCCTCCACGGTGACCGAGACGTGCCCGATCGCCTCGGCGCCGACGACGGCGGCGTGCACGATGCCGACGACCCGGACGACCTCGGTCTCGAGAAGGTTCTGCACCCGTGCCCGCACGGCCGTGCGGGAAAGCCCGACGCGGTCGGCGAGCGCCTGGAACGTCGCCCTGCCATCCCGCTGGAGCTCGCGGACGAGCACGGCGTCGACCGCATCCAGCACGGCTGTCCTCCTCGACATGTGATGAATCGTTTTGCCAGCAACTGCAAGATCATTCCATTTCAGGACTGTCTGACGTCAAATATTGATCTTGCTCGTGTTCGCCATGCCCGGCGACCGTCGAAGCGTCGGTGGCCGGTTCCGGGCGGCGACGTTTCGGACGCCGCGTAAACCGGTACGAAAGCGCAACGATGCCGGGCGGATACCGCGAGCCCGGCGTGGCGGGCGCCGGGGCGGGGGTCTCGCGCAGTGGCGGAGGGCACGGCGGCGGTGGGCGCGACGGGGATCGGCGCACGGGGGATCACGCCGGGAACCGCCCGGCGGGCCCTGCGGAGCGTCCGGGGGGACGTCGCGGGGACCGAGTCCGGGATCGCCGCGGGGGCGGGGCGGCCCGCGGCGCGGACGTGCGCGGCTGACCGGGGTCAAGAGCGTGGCCTGCATGCGCTTCTCCCGGTGTTCTGATGTCGCGCCCCTGAACTACGGCGGGTCGGCCGTCCGCGTGAGGCACATGTAAGAAAAGTGCATCGGGGGCGCAGTTACGTCAAGAGGTAACTTTACAGAGAGCTAAGCCTCACGTTGCACCGTTTTCCGCCTTGTACACGCGGTCACTGACGTTACGGCTGGAAGGGGGCGGACGAACCGTTCAGGATCACTTGGACGGCCCGCCGGGACACAGGGTCATCACCCCAGAGCGCGGCCCCTCGCGGGCGCCCCGCGGCCGATTCCGCGGGCCCTCCCGGCGGCCGTGCCCCGGGCTTGGCCGAAGCACCCGGGGGTATGGATCACAATGTACGGTGGCCCGGCCACTTTCATCGGCGATTGGTGTGTAGTCCAGCGTGCGTCTGCTGAACGGTGAGCATTCCACTCACGACCTGACCTACAACGACGTGTTCATGGTCCCCCGCCGTTCGGCGGTCGGATCTCGCCTTGAGGTGGACCTTTCCACCGTGGACGGCAGCGGGACCGCTCTCCCGCTCGTCGTGGCGAACATGACGGCCGTCTCCGGCCGCCGGATGGCCGAGACCGTCGCGCGGCGCGGCGGGGTCGCCGTCCTTCCCCAGGACATCCCGGTCGACGTCGTCGCCGAGGTGATCGGCTGGATCAAGGGACGCGACCTGGTCGTCGACACCGCGATCCGGCTGGATCCCTCGAGCACCGCCGGGGAGGCGCTGGCCCTGCTGCCCAAGCGCGCCCACAACGCGGTGATCGTGGTCGAGGACGACCGTCCCGTCGGGGTGGTCACCGAGGCCGACTGCCAGAGCGTCGACCGCTTCTCCCAGCTGCGCGACATCATGTCGCGCGACCTGGTGACGGTCCCCGCCGGGGTGGATCCGCGGACGGCGTTCGACCGGCTGCACGAGCGCGGCCACCGGCTCGCCCCGGTGGTCGACGCGAGCGGACGGCTCGCGGGCGTCCTGACCCGCACCGGCGCGCTGCGCGCGACCCTCTACAGGCCCGCCGTCGACGGCGCGGGCCGGCTGCGGGTCGCGGCCGCGGTCGGGGTGAACGGCGACGTGGCGGGCAAGGCGAAGGCCCTGCTGGAGGCGGGCGCCGACCTGATCGTGGTGGACACCGCCCACGGCCACCAGGACAAGATGCTCAGCGCGCTGGCGGCGGTCCGCGCGCTGGACCCGGCGGTCCCCGTGGTGGCCGGGAACGTGGTCACGGCCGAGGGCACCCGCGACCTGATCGAGGCGGGCGCCGACATCGTCAAGGTCGGGGTGGGCCCCGGCGCGATGTGCACGACCCGGATGATGACCGGGGTCGGCCGCCCGCAGTTCTCGGCGGTGCTGGAGTGCGCCGCCGAGGCCCGCCGGCTCGGCCGGCACGTCTGGGCGGACGGCGGCGTCCGGCATCCGCGGGACGTGGCGCTGGCGCTGGCGGCGGGCGCCGCCAACGTCATGGTCGGCTCCTGGTTCGCCGGCACCTACGAGTCCCCCGGCGATCTGCAGCGCGCCGCCGACGGGCGGCTGTACAAGGAGAGCTTCGGCATGGCCTCGGCGCGGGCCGTCCGGCTGCGCACCGCCGAGGACTCCCCCTTCGACCGTGCCCGCAAGGCCCTGTTCGAGGAGGGCATCTCCACCTCCCGCATGTTCCTCGACCCGCGGCGCCCCGGCGTCGAGGACCTGATCGACTCGATCGTCGCGGGGCTGCGCAGCGCGTGCACCTACGCGGGCGCGCGGACGCTGGAGGAGTTCCACGAGCGGGCCACGGTCGGCGTCCAGAGCGCGTCCGGATACGCCGAGGGCATGCCGCTGTCCACGAGCTGGTGACCGTCCCGGCGCGGTATCGGAAGATCACGATTGCCGCGCCGGGGTCCCCTCCCGGGTTGGGATTGCATATTCTGGGCAAGAGCTGCACCTGAGGCAGCGAAAAGCTCGCATGCGGCCGACTCCCACGCAACCTCGGCCCGGTTCTGCGCGTCCATAAGGTGAGGCGGAGCCCGAATTCATGCGGCCCGGGGGGATCGGAGCGTACATGTCGAGGCGATCGGTGGGCCGGCGTGCCGCGGCGAAGGAACCGGACGGCTCCTCCGCCGCGCCCGGGGGGCTGGGCCGCGCGCTGGCGCTGACGCTCGCGTCCGCCCTGGCCTGGGGCGTCGCCCATCTGTGCACGGGACGCCGCGTCGCCGGCGGGCTGCTGCTGGCGCTGTACCTCGCGCTGGCCGGGGTGGTGGCGACGGCGTTCACGGTCTACCGCCCCGACCTGGTGCATCTGGCCGTCCGGCCGGACGCGCTGCAGCGGATCGCCGCCGCGCTGGTCCTGGTCGGCCTGGTGTGGGTCGCCGTCGTGATCCGCTCGTACCAGGTGCTGCGGCCCGCCGGGCTGTCGGCGGGCGCCCGCACCCTCGGGGCGGGCGCGGTCGCCGTGCTGTGCTTCACGGTCGCGGTGCCGATGGCGTGGTCCGCGCACAGCACCTACGTCTACCGGGACGCGCTGACGAGCATCTTCCGCACCGGGAGCGAGAACGGCCGGCACATCGACACCGACGACCCGTGGAACGGGGAACGGCGGGTCAACGTGCTGCTGCTCGGCGGCGACGCCGCCGCCGACCGGACGGGCGTGCGCACCGACAGCATGACGGTGGCCAGCGTCGACACCGAGAGCGGCGACACGGTCCTGCTGAGCCTGCCGCGCAACCTGGAGAAGTTCCAGCTGCCGCCCGGCCCCGCCCGCGACCGCTTCCCCTACGGCTTCACCGGTGACGGCCCGCAGACGCCGGGCCTGCTGAACGAGGTGTACCAGTACGCCGAGGAGCACCCGGACATCGTGCCGGGGGTCGCCAAGAACCACCGCGGGCCGGAGCTGCTGAAGGCCACCATCGCCGGGATCCTCGGCATGCGCGTCGACTACTACATCCTGGTCGACATGTTCGGCTTCGCCGACATCGTCGACGCCATGGGCGGGGTCAAGGTGAAGATCACCCAGCCCATCCCCTACGGGCTGGAGGGCTCGGTGCTCCAGCCGGGCGACCGGAAGCTGAAGGGCAAGGAGGCGCTCTGGTACGGGCGGTCCCGCACCGACAGCGACGACTACGTCCGGATGGGCCGGCAGAAGTGCCTGATGCGGGCGATCGCGCAGCAGGCCGACCCGCAGACGGTCCTCACCAGCTTCGACAAGCTCGCCGCCGCCGCCAAGCGGACGCTGTCCACCGACATCCCGCAGGAGCTGCTGCCTGCGCTGATGAAGCTGTCCGGCAAGGTCAAGGACGGCGCGCAGATCGACAGCATGCCGTTCGTGCCGCCGCTGATCAGCACCGGCAACCCGGACTTCGCGCTGATCCGCCGGCTCGCGGCCAAGGCCGTCGGCCCGAAGGCCCCGCCGAGCCCGTCCGCGAGCGCCGCCCCGCGCTCCCCGGCGAGCGCGACGCCGGGCACGCCGTCCCCGGGCGGCACGCCGGAGGCGGAGAACAGCCCGAAGCCGGGCACGACGGGCACGACGGACAAGGCGCACGCTGCACAGACCAAGCCGGTGTCGCTGGAGGCGAGCTGCCCGTCCTGACGCCCCGCGATGCCTCCGCCACGGAGGTCCGGCCCGGTCCCCCGAGGGGGGATCATTGATGGCAAGACGTCCGATCGGGAGGGTGCCGGGTGCCTCGGATCCACGGCTGTGAGGCCTTCCGCGTGGCGATGCCGCGTGGGCGGCGGCCGGAGAGCATCCTCGTCCGGCTCGCCGGTGACGACGGCACGGTGGGCTGGGGCGAGGCCGCCGCGCCGGACGGGCCCGCGGCCTCGGCCTGGGCCGACATCGAGGAGCGCATGGGACCGGCCCTGATCGGGCTGGAGTGGGAACGGCCCGAGGACGTGTCGGCCACCGCCGACCTCGGCGCCCGCGTCGCGGCCGCGGCGATCGACGTCGCCTGCTGGGACCTGTGGTGCCGGGCGCGGGGGCTGCCGCTCGCGCACGCGCTCGGCGGCACCCGCACCTCGATCACGACCGGCGCGCGGATCTCGCCGGAGCCGGTGCTGGAGACGGTCACGGGCCGGGTGAACCAGGCCGTCGGCGCCGGGCACACCCGGGTGACGCTGGACGTGCGTCCCGGCTGGGACATCGAGCCCGTCCGGCTGATCCGGCAGGCGTACCCGGCGCTCGCGCTCGTCGCCGACGCCGGCCACGCCTACACCGCCTCACCGGAGCACCTCGCGGTGCTGGAGGGCCTGGACGCCTACGGCCTGGTCGCGGTCGAGCGGCCGTTCGCCGCCGCCGACCTGGCCGCGCACGCCCGGCTCCAGCGGCGGGTGGGCATGGCGATCGCGCCGGACATCGGCGATCTCGACACCCTCGACGCGGCGCTGTCGCTGGAGGCGGGCCGCGCCCTGCACCTGCGCCTGGACCGGCTCGGCGGGCTGACCGCCGCCCGCAGCGCCCACGACCTGGCCTTCGCGGCGGGCTGGGACGTGTGGTGCAGCGGCTCCGGCGCGTTCGGCGTCGGCCAGGCGGCCGCCGTGGCGCTGGCCGCGCTGCCGGGCTGCACGCTGCCGAGCGACGTGTCCGACCCGGCCGGCGGGCCGGTGTTCGTGACGCCGCCGGTCCGCTCGTCGGGCGGGGTGGTCGGGGTCCCGCTCACCCAGCCGGGACTCGGCCACGAGATCGACGAGGAGCGCATCGGGCGGCTGGCGACCCGCCGGGTGCGGCTGTCCACCTGATGTCCCCCGCCGCCGCCTGGGTCGTGGCGGGCCCGCCGGGCTCCGGCAAGACGACCGTGTCGGACCTGCTGCTGGCGCGGCTGCGTCCCGTGCCCGCGCTGCTCGACAAGGACACGATGTTCGGGCCGTTCGCCGCCGCGGTGCTGGCCGCGGGCGGGCGCGACCCGGGTGAGCGCGAGGGGCCCTGGTACGACGAGCACGTCAAGGTCCACGAGTACGCGGGGATGACCGCCACGGCCCGCGAGATCCGCTCCCGCGGCTGTCCCGTCCTGCTCAGCGGTCCCTTCACCGGCCAGATCCGCTCCCCCGCCCGCTGGGACGAGTGGGTCGTCGCGCTGGGCGGCGGACCGGTGCGGCTCGTCTGGATCCGCACGGACGAGGCGACCCTGGCGCACCGGCTGCGCGCGCGGGGGCTGGCCCGGGACGCGGGCAAGCTGGCGGCCTTCGACGCCTTCGTCGCCCGGATGCGGCCCGGGGAGCCGCCTCCGGTCCCCCACGCACCGGTGGACAACCGTCTCACGGCTCAGGTGTCCCTGGAGTCCCAGCTCGACGCCCTGGCGGGCTGAGGCCCGCCTCGTCCCCGCCCGGCCGGCGGGACGAGGCGGACGGGGTCAGCGGCGCGGCGCCCGGCCCGCGAGCAGGAGGCCGCCGTGATCGCTCGACGGTCCCCAGACGGCGCCCCCGGCGTAGGCCACGTCGTATCCGAGCAGGCCGCCGAGCAGCCCGCCGCAGGTGGCGTGCCCGGAGGCGTCGGTGACCTTGGCGCAGGACGAGGCTCCGGAGGTGAACCGGACGGCGCGGCCCGCGAGCGGCTTCCCGGTCGCGGTGTCGGTGAGCGCCGCCGTCGCCGAGCCCAGCGAGAGCGGCCCGGCCTTCATGGTGGTGGGGTGCGGCGTGGGCGGGCTCATCCGCAGCGAGGCCGCGACCTCGGGGCTCCCCTGGGCGGCGTTCGCCGACCACACCAGCGCCAGCGCCGAGTCGGCGGCGCCGTTGGCGTTGCGGCAGCCGGAGCCGGAGCCGCTGATGTCGCGGGTGTCGTCGGTGACGTACTCGCCCAGCGGCGCGTAGACGGCGTCGGGCCAGCACACGTACTTCACCGTTTCGGGGACCGCCTGCGGCCTGCCGGTGCCCGAGACCGCCACGGCGAGCGTGGGCGGGCCCGTGTTGGCGTCGTCGTCGACGACGACCGTGTCCTCGCCGCCGGTGGCGGCGGTGTGCTCGACGCCGATGACGGGATCGAACGGCCGGTAGGGGGTTCCGGCGGGGCGGGGCTGGACGGCCGGCCCGTCGTCGGCGCCGATCGCGGTGTCCCACAGGTACTGGATCCGGAACCGGTGCTTGGCCGTGTGGAAGTCATAGATCTTGGTGGTGACGGTGACGCGCGTGTCGGCGGCGGTGGTCCCCGTGACCGACACGGTCTGGTCGATGGTGAGCGACGGCGGCGACCAGCTGGTCGTGATCGTGTTGCCGGAGACGGACTGGTAGCTGGGGTAGTCGTCCAGGGACCGCTCGTTCGCGTGGGTGAGCATCTGCCCCTGCACGTAGTCGGTGCCGTTGTCGTCCACGTCCCGGACGATCATGTAGCTCGTGCCGGGGGCGCCTTGGCCGAACAGCACGTCCCGGCCGGGCCCGGCGGGGTTGGCCGTGCCGGTCGTGACGGTGAACTGCCCGGCCCCGGGGCGTCCCGCGGGCGTCGCGTACACCTGGAAGACGCCGTTGCCGACGCCCTCCGCGGCCGGTGCGCCCGGCGTCCGCGCGTGGCGCAGGAGGTCCTGCTTGAGGCGGGCGGCGGCGCGCGGGCCGGGGGGCGCCGCGGACGCCGAGAGCGCGGCCGTCCCGGAGCATCCGAGGGCGGCGGCGGTCACCAGACAGGTGACCAGCCGGGTGATCGGGCGGTCGGCCGGACGGGGGAACCGTCTCATGGCATGCTCCTAGATCTCGACGGCGTCGACGTAGACGAGCCGGGTCCCGCCGTCGGACGGCCGCTCGCGTTCCTCGACGACCAGCCGCATCGGGCGGGCGCCGCGGGGGCCGGGCGCCCTCAGGTCGCCCTTCCACTGGCCCTCGGAGCGGGTCAGCCCGGTCCGTGCGACCGTGGTCCAGCCCACGGCTCCGGCGGGGGCGCGGTCGGCCACCTGGAGTTCGGCCTTCACCTCGGCGGTCCGGTCGGCGGCGGCCGTGTACGTCGCGCCGGACACGGCCACGTGCAGCAGGGTCGCGTCGGCGGGGTCGGTGACGACCGAGAGGGTCCGGTCCGGGTTGAGCTGGGCGAACTGGGCGTGCACGACCGGTGACAGTTCGAGGCCGCTCAGCGAGTCCGGCTGGAGGCGCGCCAGGGCCAGCCGCACGAACGGGGCGTAGGCACGGTCCTGGGTGAGCGTGATGTCGCAGTACCACAGGCGCCGTTCCTTGTCGTAGCCGACGGCGTGCGGCGCGACGGCCACGGTCGGCAGGCCGGGGACGGTCTCGGCTTCGGCGAGGCGGTAGCCCTTCTTCGGGTGGACGGCCAGCGGGAACTCGGCGGTCCCGGGCGCGATGGAGGCGGGCGCGGACGCGAAGAGGGGGTCCTGGCCGCGCAGTGTCACGTACTGCCGGAGCCGCGCGGGCGGCTCGCCCCCCGCTTCGGCCAGCACCACGCCGAGCACCTCGCCGTCGCCGGAGGAGTACCAGGGGCGCCGCAGATAGACGCGCAGCCCGTTGCCGCGGCGGGTGCTGGTGACCGCCTCGCCGGCCGCCCGCTCCCAGCCGAAGGTGGGGACGAGGTAGGCGACGTCGGGGACGGCGGGCCGTGCCGAGGAGCGCACGTTCACCACGACCGGCTGCTGGGCCTCGGTGCTGGACCGGGTGACCGAGCCCGCCACGAACGAGACGTCCACGGCGGCGCCGTCGGGAATCGCCGAGCCCTTCTCGGCGCGGGCCAGGGTGCCCGCGACGACGTCCACCACGTAGTCACCGGTGATCGAGCCGGCGTCGCCGTGGTCCTGCGCGTAGTCGCGGCCGTTCTCGGGGTCGGTGACCCGCAGCGTCCCGGGTGCGATCCCGGCGCCGGTCAGGGTGACCTTCGCGGTGCCCGAGAGCGTCACCGTGGCCCGCCGCCGGAAGAAGTCGACGAACCGCGACGCGCTCGACGCCGACAGGGTGACCAGGCGGTGGACGGTGTCGTTGAACTCGTGCCGGTCCTGCAGGGTGATCCGGTCGCCTTCGGGGGCGTGCTCGGGCGCGGTGAGCCTGGCGACCAGGCCGTGCCCCTGCCGCACGGTGGGCTCGGGGTCGGCCGGGTCGTCGATCGGCTGGGTCCAGGAGACCACGATGTCCACGTGGTCGGTGCTGGCCCGGTCGAGGGTCAGGGTGTCGAGGAACTTCGCCGTGGTCTCGCCCGGCCGCCGGGCCGCCGCGGGCTTGGCGAAGGCGGGGGGCGCCATCGGCCGCGCGACGGCGTGCGTCAGGGTCAGCGTCCGGGCGGGGGTCAGCTGCCACAGCCGGCCCTCGGTGGCGTACCTGCGCAGGTCGGCGACGCTCAGCCCGCCTCCCGGCTGCCTGCCGCTGCCGGTGAACCACGTCCAGATCCCCAGCACGCCGAGGTCGGCGTCCCTGATCTGGCTGGCGTACCGGACGTCCGCGGTCCGGCCGGGTGGGAGCCGCACGGTGAGCGTCCGGGTGACACCGTCATAGACGGGTTTGCCGGTGCCGTTGACGAGGCGGATCCGGAACGCGCGGGGCGGGCCCGGCCCGAACTCGACGGGGAAGGGCTCGTCCGCGCCCATCCCGGGGAGGCCACGGAAGACGACGCCGCGTGCCAGCACGTCGGGCAGGTACGGGACGGACAGCACCGGGTCCTCGTAGTAGCGGACGTGACCCCAGCCTTCGGGGTCGCTCTTGCCTCCGGTCGCGAGGGTCCCCCTGTCCCTGCGGACGATCTCGTCGTAGGCGAGGGTGTCGATGCCGCCGGGGTTGAGCGGGGAGGGCCGCACGTCGTAGAGGCCGTGCTGCTCGGCCATCAGCTGGCTCATCCGGGGCGGGACGGCGTGGCGCTGGCAGTCGCCGGTGGCCGGGGCGTCGTGGTCGCCGCGGATGACCATGTGCTGGACGGTCTCGGCGGGCGTGCGCGGCGCCGCCGGGAGCAGCAGCGGAGAGGTGACCGCCTCGAACCGCAGGTAGGTGACCAGGGGCGAGCTCGGCGCCGTGGCGGGGTCGTCCGGGCCTGGACCGTTGCCCGCGATGTCCACGACGCGGGCACGGAACCTGTAGCCGCGGCCGTAGCGCAGCTTGGGCAGGCCGGTCGCGCGGAAGGAGGTCTTGAGCTTCACCGGGCCGGTGGGCTCGCTGTCGGGGCCGACCGTCACCTCCTTCCCGTCGACGATCTCTTTCCTGGCGCCGGGGCGGTTGGCGACCAGGCTGTATCCGCTCCAGCTGAACAGCGATTCGTGCAGGTAGATGGTCGGGTCGCCCGGCCGCTGGGCGTGCGCCAGGTGGACGGCGCCCTCGTCGTCGGCGGTGAAGGCGGTTCCGGCGGCGTCGTAGGCGCCCTTGCGGCGGCACAGGCTGTACCAGCGCTTGGTCGTGTCGTCCCAGACGTCGACCCGGATCCCGTAGGTGAGGTCCTCGGCGTGGAAGGGGTCCTGGGCGAGCCGGGTGAGGTTCGCCGCCCTGGCCGTGGACGCCGTCAGCCGCTCGTGCAGGGCCTTGGCGCGGTTCGCCTGGAAGACCGACAGGCCGCTGCTGCGCAGCGCCGGCAGCGGCGCGGCGTCCTCCCCGGGATCCAGGGGAAGATCGCCCGCCCGCGGCGGCGGCGCGTCCCCGGCCGCCGCCAGGCCGCCGGAGTTCCGGGTCCGCCGGGTGTTGAGCGTCTGGCTCAGTGAGGCGAGCAGCCGGGCGGCGGAGTCGGCCTCGACCTCCATGACGCCGAACTGGTCGGTGTCGAGGGCGAGGAAACCGTCCTTCTGCGTCGTCCCCGAGGGTTTCGCCTGGAACACGGTGGTGGTCAAAGTGGCGGCGACGACCGGGTACACGGGCGTGTAGGTGGCCGTTCCGGGCCACTGGGCCTCGATGCTCAGGGTGACCGGGTCGCTCGGAATGGGCACGCCGATGGCCGCGGGGTCGACGGTGAGGTCGATGACGAGGCCGAGAGCCCGCTGGAGCGCCGGGTACTGGGCGAGCGAGCCGAGCGCGCTGTGGAAGTCGAGGTCCCCGTCGGCGGCGATCAAGCGGACGTGGTCGGCGAGGGTGCGCGTCCGCGGCGCGACGGAGGCGTTGCGGGGACGCTCGTGGAACAGCTCGGCCAGCAGGAAGTCGATCTCGGTGGCGGAGAAGCCGGGCAGCGCCCCGCCGAGGAAGTAGCCCTTCTCCCGGATGGCGGTGTCGATCGCCTCGGCGGCCTTCTCGCGCCGTTCGGACGACAGGTAGATGTCGGTGACCGACGGCCCTTCCTCCCCGTTCCGGCGCGCGGAGACCGAGCCCTGCGGAAAGTGGTCGTTGACGGTCCTCGGCGCGGTGGGGGCGTAGGCCATCGCCGACACGTGCTCGGCGCGGGCGAGCGCCCGGGCGGTGCGGTGCGGCCACGAGCGGATGGGCGGTACCGGGGACGCGCCGGCCGCGGCGGCGACCGGGGCGGGCGGCGCCGCGACCGGCGTGTCCCGGGTGAACAGCCGCTGCCACAGGTCGAGCCTCGGCGGCGGGCCCGCGATCGTGGCGGGCGCCTTCGCCCCGCCCTGGAAGGTGACCGAGAACGCCGGCCGTACCTGGGGCCAGGCGAGCCACTCGGGGAATCCGGCGAGCGTCGTGGCACCGGCGAGCCGGGGGGCGACCAGCACCGAGAGCCGGAGCCGGCCGTCGCCGTGTCCGTTGGGCAGGGGCGTCCAGACGATCTGTGACGCGGCCATGTCGTCTCTCCTTCGTGGTTCGGGCGGGGCTTCGGGCCGCGTCACGCGGCGAACGACGCGCAGTACAGCGTCCAGTCGTCACGGCCGACCAGGTCCCCGAACGTGGCCGGGGCCGGTGCGGCGGCGACGGCGCGCGCCGTGCCGCCGCCGTCGGGCATCTGGAGCCGGTCGGCGCCGAGGAAGGTCTTGGTGAACGACACGCCCACGCTGACGTGCCAGAACGTCAGGTCGATCGACACCGTGACGTGCGCGTGGACGAACACGCCGCCGGTGCCGTCCTGGTTCACGTACTCGGCGTCGGCGTACAGCTCCAGGTTCAGGCTGATCAGCCCGAGCACGCTGAACCGGCCGCTGATGCGCAGGTAGCCGCCCAGATGGACCTCGACGTAGGTCCCGGAGTGGTTCTTCTTCTCCTTGACCTCCCGGCGGAAGAACACGCCCAGTTCGATGAGGACCCGCCCGGCGGCGACGGCGAGGTCCAGGGCGACGTTGCCGATGACCTCGAGCGACGCGTCGAGCTTCTCGATCTGCCGGCTGCTGACCTCGATCTCGAAGTGCCCGCCGCCGCCGAGGCCGTACACGCTCACCTTGAACTTCTCGTCGGGCGCCCCGAACGCGAAGCGGAGCCGCAGCCGGTCGGCGCGGCCCTCGGTGTCGGGCACCGGAAGGGCCGGGCTGAACGGGAGGATCACCCCGGCCTCGAAGTGGATCCCGTCCAGGGCGAAGAACCCGAGGGGGACCGAGGGGATGTCGAAGGTCACCCCGACCCCGATGTGGTTCAGGTCGAGCTTCATGAGTTTGAAGCCGAGCCCCTTCTTCCCCCCTTCGGCGAGCGCCCGTCCTCCGCGCCCGTGCTCGCCGCGCTCGCGTTCGCCGGGGAGCAGGCCGGGTCCGCGCCGGTCGCTCATGATGGCGTCGCCGAGCGCCTTGACGACGTCCAGTGGCGCCTCGAACTCGACCTTGTCGATGTCGGGGTCGAGGCTCGCTCCCCCGCCTTCCTTCCATGTGAAGGCGAGCTTGGTGAACACGAGCCGGAGGTAGCCGAGGACGAGGTCGAACTCCCTCAGCGAGCCGGCGACCTCCGCGACCGCCCTGTTACCCGTTCCGGGAGTATTGGTGACCCAGTTGACCTGGTGGCTGCATTGCAGGGAGAACGTGGTCCTGACCGCGCCGCCGGGCCACTGATGCACCTTGAGCGGCAGGGGCGGGTCGAGCTTGACGGTGTCGACGAACTCGAAGCTGATGGTGTAGCCGATCGGCTTCTTGTCCTTGCGCGGCAGGCCGTCGGTGCCCAGCGGGTAGTCGGTGATCTTATAGATCTGCGGCCCGTTCAGCCCGACCGGTCCGTCCTTGAACAGCTTGCCCAGCGCGATCTCCCCGAAGATCGCCGCCTGCCGCAGCGTGTTCCCGAGATTCGGGAAGTACTCGTCGAACTTGATCTCACCGCTGTCCTGCAGCTTGTCGATGGAGTCCTGGAGGCCGCTGATGGGGCCGAGCCTGGAGTCCGACAACGCCCCGATCGCCAGGTCGGGGTTGGCGATGCCACCGGCCGTGACGGTGTTGTCGACGGCCCGCCGCACGGGGGCGTCGGCGGTGCGGTCGCCCCGCACGACCGCCTTGGCGATGGCGGCGACCGAGCTCTGCACCCGGACGAAGATCCGTGCGTCGTCGCCGCTGTCGACGAGCCTCTTGAGGTGCCCGAAGCCGTGCTCGAGGTAGGCGGCGTCGTGGACGAGGAACACGGGCCCGCCCGGCCCGATGACGGCGTCGATGGCGGGGACCCGCGCCTCGGCGGCGAACATCCTCGGATAGAACACCGGCGAGTCCAGCGGCGCGTGGTCCCGGCCGTCCGGCTGCTGTCCGGGGTCCAGAGGCGGCTCAAGGTCGCGGTCGGGCCCCTCGACCCCCCAGAACCACCGGACGGTCGGGAAGCTGGTGGTACCGGGCCTGTTCTCCTCGGCGTAGGCCACGTCCTGGCCGCGCAGGTCGATCACCCGCCGGGGATTCACGGTGTCCCCCGCGATGTCGTCGTAGGTCCCGAACCTCCCGAGGACGGACCTGTGGAGGGGATCGTTCGTGTTCCGCGCGGCCACGGCCGGCATGAACGCCAGGGGCGAGGTGAACGCGACGCGCCGTCCCGTCACGTCGGTGCCGGAGAGCGAGAACACGACGTCGGCGTGGCCGCCGCCCTCCTTGGGGGCGTTGACGTCCTGGACCCAGAACGCGGTGCTCGTCGTGTCCGGAGGCCCGCCGGGCAGCGGCTCCTTCTCCTTGGGCAGGTCGGGCGGCGCCGGGGTGGTGATCGTGAGGTCGGTGAACGGGAACGCCCGTCCCCGCGACTTCTGGAACGCGGCCGGATAGGTCTTGGTCCGCTCGGTCAGCCGGATGAACTGCCGCTGGCGCAGGTAGGCGACGCCGTTCGCCTCGTCCACGATCCGCTTGGTCTCGGAGACGAGCTCGGCGCGGTGCCCGAACGGGAACAGGAAGCCGTACTCCTCGACGACGACCTTGGTGTCGCGGCCGACCGAGGCGGTGTGCTTCCAGCCCTTGAGGTCGAAGCCGGCGCTCGGGCCCCAGTGGGCGTCCAGGTCGAGCGTGGCGCCCATCGCGCTCAGCGCGAGCAGCCCCGCGTCGACCGGCCGGTACGCGCCGAGCGCGCGGTTCCCGGCGAGCTCGACGATCTGCCCCGGCGGGTCGGTGGCGTTGGGCGGGTAGAGGGCCGTGAACACCGACCGCTCGTCCCCCGAGGGCGCGTCGCGGTGCACGGCGCGCAGCTTCGGGACGAGAGCGCCGTCCGGTTCACCGATCCCGATCGATTCCCGCGGCCTGCCGTTCGGGCCGCGGACCGCGAGGCGGGTGTGCCACAGCTCCGTCCGGGCGCCGTGGACGACGGGCGCGGCGGCGTGCGCCCAGGTGCCCTCCCGCTCCGGCGTGAGATGCAGCCAGTCCACCACCAGCAGGTCCGAGTGCAGTGCGCCGGGCGGCGACCCCGCGGGCGGCGACGGCACCGCCTGCAGGATCCACGGCCACCAACGCAGCAGGCCCTCCTCGGTGTAGGGCAGCGACTTGACCGTCTCGGGCACGACGAAAGCCAGCCGGCTCGGACCGACGCCCTTGCCGCGCACCGCGCCGGGCGCGGGCGGGTCGGTGACGTCCTCCCAGACGGTCGCCTCCATCAGGTGCTGCGGCTCGAAGCGCACCACCACGTAGGCCAGCGCCCCGGAGTCGACGCGGCGCAGTTGCGGCGGGTCGGTGTCGAACGAGGGCGCGAGGTTGTGGAAGTCGAAGTCCAGGACGAGCATGTCCTGCGGCCGTATCAGCCGCAGTGTCGCCGTCGGAGCCGTCCCCTCCACCAGCGCGCGCGGGAGCCGCCGCGCGCTGGGGCCGACGCCGACGCTCAGGATCGCTCCGCCGCCCAGCAGCAAGACCAGGCGCCGGGAGATCGGACTCCTCCAGGAAACCATCGAACCCGCCCTTCCCCACGCGCTCCGAAGACAAGATCAAGGACCTGTTCCATCGGTAGCGTGCACGAGCGGGGAGCCACGGCCAAGGCACGTTCCGTTGATCGGACCGCACGGCCGAAAGCGGGGAATCACAGGCGGGCGGGGGCCTCCGGGAGAACGGCGGGCCCGGGGCTCACCCGCGTTGAGGGTCCTGCCCGTCGGGATCCGCGGGTGGGGGCGGCGCGTACTGCGGCGGCGGCATGTAGGGCCGCGGCGGCGCGTACGGCTGCTGCTGGGGTGGCCCGTACTGCTGCGGAGGTGCCGCGTAGGGCTGGTGGGGATTCCCGTACCCGTACGGGTCGTACTGTGGCTGCGGCGGCGCGAGCGCGGGCGGTTCGTGGGCGGGCGGCACCGGCGGCGTCTGTCCGTCCCGGGCGGAGCGGCGGTCGTTGTAGGCGTCCTTGAGCCTGCCGCCCATCCGCTTGCCCGCGTCCTGGACCTGCTGAGCCCGCTCGCTCGCCATCGCGTCGCGCACCCTGCCCGCGGACTGGCGGCCGAGCTCCTGGAGCCGCTGGGCGTGCTCGGCCTGCGCGACGCGGACGGCGTGGTCGCGGACGGCCTGCCCGGCGACCTGGCCCGCCGCCTGCGCCCCGTCCCAGGCGGCCCCGGCGCCCTGGCGGGCGAGTTCGGCGGCGCGCGTGTAGCCGTCCGCGCGGACGACGGTGGTGGAGGCCATGAGGTCGGCGAGGGTGCGGCCACGGGAGCCGAACAGCGCGGGAGCGCTGTTGGCCGCGAAGAACGCCACGGCGGCGAACCACACGACGAGCGAGAAGAAGAACTCTCCCTCCAGCAGCAGCGCCCACGCCACGCTGTACACGCCGGTGCCGCCGAGCGTGGTGACGAAGGCGCGGCCCGCCGCGCGGCCCTTGCCGAGCGGCGCCCCCTCCACGCCCCGGACCCGCAGGTCCAGGGCGGCCTTGCCGAGGGTGCGGCCCGCCCACGCCTGCCCGGCGAAGTGGTAGGCGAACTCGATCAGCACCATCAGGAGCAGGGCCTGCTCGATGTCGCTGACGACCGTGCCCCACACGCCCGCGCCGAAGTCGGCCGCGGCCTTGCCGACGTCGCCCCCGGACAGCAGCAGCCCGATCGTCGCCGACAGCAGCCGGCCCCACAGCCCGTCCAGGACGAGGGTGTGCAGCCGGCCCCAGGTCATCGTGGCGAGGAGCGCGGCGACGCAGGCCAGCAGGGCGGCGTCGATGCCCCAGGCCGCGAGGCGACGCCGGCGGTCCGGGCCGATCTCGGCGTCCGGATGGGGGAAGACCGGGGCCGGGAGCGGCGGCGGATAGGGCGGCGGGTAGGGCGAAGGGCCGTGCACTGAAGCCCCTTAAGGTCGTTTTCGCAGCTGATCAGGACACCGAAGCCGCAAGGAGTTTAAGACCCGCGCCTTCCCCCCGGCCAGTCGGGTTTCAGTAGGACTTCGGTAACCCGAGGGAGTGCCGGGCGACGAAGGTGGGAACCGGCTCGCGGCTGAGGCACACCTTTACGTTGTAGATTTTTTCCTCGGCGTGCCGGCCCGCGACGGTTCGGCCATGGCCACACCCGGAAGGCCCCGGCCGCCGCGGCGCCGCCCGTCCATTGACATGTGACCTTTTAGTCACCTATTTTGGAGGGGTGACGGACGACGATCTGGCGTTCAAGGCGCTGGCGGATCCGACCCGCCGTTTCCTGCTCGACCTGCTGTTCGCCCGGGATGGACGCACCCTCGGCGAACTGGAATCGGAACTGGAGATGACGCGCTTCGGCGCCGCCAAGCACCTGCGGGTCCTCGAGGCCGCGGGACTGGTGGTCACGCGCCGCTCGGGCCGGGAGAAGCTGCACTTCCTCAACCCGGTTCCGATCCGGCTCATCCACGACCGGTGGATCGACAAGTACACCGAGCGGCCCGCGGGAGCGCTGGCCGACCTCAAGCATCGATTGGAAGGAACCGGCATGACGACGAAGACCGAAGCCACCGTCGGCGTGTACCGCGTCTACATCAAGGCCGCGCCACAGGCGATCTGGGACGCCATCACCACTCCGGAGTGGGCCGTCAAGTTCGGCTACCGGGCCCCCGTGGAGTACGACCTGCGCAAGGGCGGCGCGTTCCGGGGCCTGGCGAGCGAGGTCATGAAGGAAGGCGGCGCCCCGGACGTCCTGGTCGACGGCGAGGTCATCGAGGCCGACCCGCCGCGCAGGCTCGTCCAGACCTGGCGGGCCCTGTTCCTGGGCGAGGACTTCACGCGCCTCACCTACGAGATCGAGGAGGGCGAGGACGGAGTCTCCCGGCTGACCGTCACCCACGACACCACCGGCGCCCCGCAGACCACGGCCCAGACCTCCGGTGAACTGCCTCAGGCGGGTGGCGGCTGGCCCCAGGTTCTCAGCGACCTCAAGACCCTCCTGGAGACCGGCGAGGGCCTGTACTCCTGAGCCGGCGCGTACGCCCGCCTCGGTGGCTCCTTCTCCGCGAACGAAGCAGCACCCCGTCCAGGTCCGATCCGGCGCAGCACAAAACGACGAGGATATCCAGAGGCAACGGTCCCGAAAGCCGACGGAAATTCCCTCGCGGCAGCCCGCTCCGATGGCCCCTCTTCGCGATGAATGCCCAGCTCATCAGCCGAGGCGCGTGTTAAACTCCTGCCCTTCGAGAAGGTCAGGAGCATCCATTTCCGTGTACGAGTTCGCGACTATCGAATGGCTGTGGGACGAGCACGCCATCCGCATCAATCTGCCCGGCGGCGACGAGCGGCGCCTCAACGGCAACTACAACGAACTGGTCGCCGTTCTCTGCGACCTCGGCCGCTACGGCTGGGACGTGGCGTCCTCCACGTCAGGGGGGAACTGGGTCTTCTGGACGATGAGACGGCACCACTGAGGGCGGCATGCGAGAGCACGGGCCGCACCCGGCCCGTGCGAACACCACCGCACCCATGATGCGATACGCACAGAACATTTCGAACATCTGTCCCGGTCTCGCCGCAGCTTCTTCCAATGCGACAAGCCACTCTCGCATTGACCAGCGGACGCATTTCGGCCAGGCCGAGCGCGGCATCGTCCGAGGAATCCGGAATACCGCCGCCCTATCGGGCGGTCCTCGCCTACGCGAGGCGCACCGCCTTTCGGCCGGAAGATATGCGGCACGGCCGTCGTTCGCCAGCTGCCGCCGGCCTTGATCCGGATAGGCCGCTGACCGACGGGATCGTTCGCCGGCGCGGGCCCGACATCGAGCGCCCTGTCCTACGCGCCGCCCCCTTCTCGCCCCCGCCCGGGCCCGGCTGTCACCGCCATCGGCATCATCGCCACCGGAGCCCTGGAGGTCGGTCTCCCCTACCCAGCCGAGATGTCAGGCTCGCCCGGCCCGGCCGACCGGACCACCCGGCCTCGCCACCGTGATCATCCATGTGACCGTCCCGCGCGGGGCCCTCACGCCTGCGCCGTGGACCGGGGCGGAGTGGGCAGGGTCGCACGATGCGACCGGTTCACGGTCATCAGCTCGTCGAGGGCGTCACGCGTGCGGACGAGATCGGCGATGTGCTCGGAGAGCCGGCCGCGCTCGCGCACCATGCGTTCGAAGGCGGCGTCGCTGGTCTCCTCGCTGGGAGAGTCGACACAGGGGATGACCTCGGCGATGGTGCGGCTGGAAAGGCCGGCGGCGTACAACCGCTGGATGAACCTGACCCGCTCGACCCGGTCGTCGGTGTAGTGACGCTGCCCGCTCGGGCTGCGGGTACTGGTCAGCAGGCCCTGCTCCTCGTAGTAGCGCAGCGACCGGACACTGACGCCGGCCCGTGACGCGAGTTCCCCGATGCGCACCTCGTCCTCCGGGATGTGATCTGCCGCATAGCCCTTGCCTCTGACATGGACGTCAGGTTTTAGCGTAGCCGTGGTGCCCGGGATTCGGGCGCGGCGGACGAGGAGGGCTCTGTGATGTCTTTGTTCAGCGGCTATCGGCTCGGTGACCTGACGCTGCCCAACCGGGTGGTGATGGCTCCGATGACACGGGCCCGGGCCGCGGCCGGGGGGCTCGCGACGCCGTCCATGGCCGCCTACTACGCCCAGCGCGCCACGGCCGGATTGATCATCAGCGAGGGCGTACAGCCGAGCCTGATCGGGCAGTCCAACCCCGGTACGCCGGGTCTGCACACCGACGAGCAGGTGGCGTCCTGGCGGCCGGTGACCGACGCCGTGCACGCCAACGGCGGACGGATCTTCGCCCAGATCATGCACGGCGGGCGGGTGTCGCATCCCGAGACCATGGGCATGCGGCCGGTCGGGCCGTCGGCCGTGCCGGCCGTGGGCGAGGTCTTCACACCGACCGGCCGGCAGCCGGCGCCGATACCGCGCGCGCTGGACACCACCGAGGTTCCCGAGCACGCCCTGTCCTACGCGCGGGCCGCGCGGCGCGCCGTCGACGCGGGTTTCGACGGCGTGGAGCTGCACGGCGCCAACGGTTATCTGATCTCCCAGTTCCTTTCGTCGAACGCCAACCTGCGCACGGACGTCTACGGCGGTTCGGTGACCAACCGGATCCGGTTCGCGGTGGAGGCGGTGTCCGCCACCGTCGAGGCCATCGGCGGGGCGAGGACCGGGATCCGCTTGTCTCCCGGTGCGACGTTCTGGGGAGTCGAGGAGACCGACAGTTCCGAGCTCTATACCGCGCTGCTGACCGCTCTGGCTCCCATCGGGCCGGCGCACGTCCATCTCGAAGCGACCGTCGACGACGATGTCCTCATCGGGCTACGCCGTGCCTGGCCCGGAACCCTCATCATGAACCCGGTGCTCCCGCTCGGCCCGAAGCAGACGGGACGCGCCGAGGCCGACCGCTGGCTCGGCCTCGGCGCCGAGCTGATCAGCTTCGGCCGCGGCTTCCTCGCCAACCCCGACCTGGTCGAGCGCCTGCGCACCGGCCTTCCGATCGCCCCTACGGATGAGGCCACCTACTACGCGGGCGGGGACGCGGGCTATCTGACCTACCCCGCGTACCAGTACACCGCCTGACCCCGCCGGCGATGGCGAATGACGGCTCCGTCCGACTGAAATGAGAAAGGGCCCCGCCATAACGGCGGGGCCCCCTCCAAAAAGAGTCCGGCGGTGTCCTACTCTCCCACACAGTCACCCATGCAGTACCATCGGCGCTGAGAGGCTTAACTTCCGGGTTCGGGATGGGACCGGGTGTTTCCCTCTCGCCAAAACCACCGAACGACCAACCCCAACACCCCGAAAGGTGCGGGAAACTCGTCATCCGAGCGACTCAAGCTCGATATTCATAAATCAACAACGGGCACCCAGTTGTTTTCTGGGAACCACACAGGGACGCGAACACCACACAGCGACTCACTTTGAACGTTCAGTGTGTTCAAGCCACTCGGCCTATTAGTACCGG
>NZ_CAACVB010000121.1 GCF_900659635.1 Actinomadura roseirufa
GGTGACGACGCGGTCCCGCGCGGCGGCGGGGACGGACGCGGCGGCCAGCTCCCGGCGCAGCCCGGCGGCGCCGTCGTCGGCCGCGCCGGCCACGTGCCCGCCGAGCAGGCCGAAGAAGATCGTGCCGAGGACGGCCGCGCCGAGCGCGCTGCCGAGCTGCTGCACGGCGGTGAGCGTGCCGCCCGCCGAGCCGGTCTCCTCCGGGTCGACGCTCGACAGGACGGTCTCGAAGAACGGGGCCATGAGCAGCCCCATGCCGAGGCCGGTCACGATCAGCGCGGGGGTGAGCTGCCACGGGGTGACGCCGACCCCGGCGGCCTGGAGCGTGCCGTAGATGGCGACGACGCCGGCGGCCATGATGAGCGTGCCGCCGTGGATGACCTTGCGGCCGAGGCGCTGCACGGCCTGGGCGGCGCCGAAGCCGATGATGATGCCGATCGACCAGGGGATCTGGGAGAGGCCGGCCTTCAGCGGGGAGTACCCGAGCCCCAGCTGGAAGAACAGGGCGAGGACGAGCGCGAAGCCCGCCATGCCGCTGAAGAACACCAGGCCGACCACCAGGCCGCCGGTGAAGCCGCGCTTGCGGAACAGGCTCGGGACGATCAGCGGGTCGCCGCCGGCGCGCTGCTTGCGGGTCTCGTACCAGGCGAAGACGGCCCAGACGGCGAGCGAGGCGCCCATCATGAGGAACGTCCAGAAGGGCCAGTCGAGCTCGCGGCCCTGGACGAGCGGGTAGATCAGCAGCCCGGCGCCGAGCGAGGCGAGCGCCGCGCCGGGCAGGTCGAGCCGGGACGCGTGCTCGGAGCGGCCGGAGGGCAGGAACCTCAGCCCGGCGAGGACGGCGGCGGCGCCGAGCGGCAGGTTGATCAGGAAGATCATCCGCCAGCCGGTGCCGAACAGGTCGGCGTCGATGAGCCAGCCGGCCAGCACCGGGCCGCCCACCGACGACAGGCCCATGATCGGGCCGAACATGCCGAAGGCGGCGCCCATCTCCTTCGGGCTGAACATCTGCTTGATCATCCCGATGCCCTGCGGCAGCATCATCGCGCCGAACAGGCCCTGCAGGGCCCGCGAGCCGATCAGCATGCCGGGCGAGCCGGCGACGCCGCACAGCAGGGAGCCGAGCGTGAACCCGGCGGCGCCGATCAGGAACATCCGCCTGCGCCCGTACAGGTCTCCGAGGCGGCCGCCGGTGATCAGGCCGACCGCCATGGCCAGGGTGTAGCCCGCCGCGAGCCACTGGACGGTGCTCGCGGAGCCGCCGAGGTCGGCGCGGATCGTCGGCGCCGCGATGTTGGTGATCAGCGCGTCCAGCATGTCCATGATCTCGCCGGCGAGGATCACGAAGAGTGCGGCCCAGCGCCAGCGGTGGCCCGCCGCGCCGTCCGTCCGGGTGGGCGTCGCCACCGAGTGGGTCATTGTGCGCCTCCGTGGGGGGAACGGTGTTCGTTCATACGAACATCGTTCTAGATTAGGAACGACATTCGTGTCAAGTACACTGTTCGCGATTGGGGGATTCTTCTCTCCAAGAGAGAAGATATATCGCAAGTCGCCGAAGTCAAGATGTATCGCGAAATTGGGAGGCCGGACGTGAACACCGGAAGCCTCGACCTGCCCACGCCCCCGGGGCGCCGCCCGCGCCGGACGGGGCCCGCGCGGCGGCCGCTCACCCAGGCCGTCATCGTCGAGACCGCGGTCCGCGTCCTGGACGCCGAGGGGCTCGACGCCGTCAGCATGCGCCGCGTGGCGCAGGATCTCGGCACCGGGCCCGCCTCGCTCTACGCGCACGTCTCCGGCAAGGAGGAGCTCCGCGAGCTGATGCTCGACCACGTCCTCGCCGAGGTGCGGCTGCCCGACCCCGACCCCGCGCGCTGGCAGGAGCAGCTCGTCGAGCTGGCGGGCGAGATCCGCCACGTCTACACCGGGCACCGCGACATCGCCCGGGTCTCCATGGGCCTGATCCCCACCGGCCCGAACATGCTGGCCGTGGCGGAGGCGCAGCTCGCGCTGATGCGCGCGGGCGGCGTCCCGCCGCGGATCGCCGGGCTCGCCGTCGACACGCTGGGCATGTACATCGACGCCGACTCCGTCGAGGACACGATCTACACCGCGAGGACGCCCCCAGGTCAGGACCCGTGGGAGTACTTCATGAGCTACTTCGGCGAGATCCAGGATTACCTGAGGTCCCTGCCCTCAGACCGCTACCCCAACATCGTGTCGATGGTGGACGAGCTGACCGACACGTCCGGGGACGCCCGGTTCGAGTTCGGGCTGGACATCCTGATCCGCGGCATCGCCTCCTACGTGGAGGAGCCGCCGTCCTCCTGACGGGTCACGGTGCAGCGCGCGGTGACGTCGTCCCCTGACGGGTGCGGGGTGAGGCCCGTGGCGAGCAGCGCGAACGCGTGGTCGGCGTCGGCGACGGCGCCGGGGTGGGCGGAACCGGCGTCCTGGCCGTCGGTCAGGCGCCGCCAGTTGTCCCGGGCCAGGACGTGGGTCACCGCGATGATCTGGGCGGCGGCCAGCCGCGCGGTGAGGTCGCCGCCCGGCGCGGGGGAGCGCCCGGCGGGCGGGCGGCGGGCCTCGGCGAGCGCGGTGGGGTGCTCGGCGAGCGCGTCCGCGAGAGACTCCCGCTCGCTCTCGGCGTACCGTGACAGGCGCGCCTGAAGGCTCGGCGTGGTGAACACCATCCCGTGGAAGGCGAGGACCTCGGGGGCGGCGTTGAGCCCGGTGACGGGGTCGCGCCGGTCGAGACCGTCGACGAAGTGGCGGTGCAGGGCGTCCAGCGGCGGCTCGCCCGGCGCCGCCCGCACGACGCGCGCGAACTCGCCGCGGTGATCGGTGATCCGGTGGAGGACGAGGTCCTCCTTGGCGGCGAAGTACTTGAACAGGGTCGGCTTGGAGACCTCGGCGGCGGCCGCGACGTCGGCGACGGAGACTCGGTCGAACCCGCGCTCCAGGAACAGGGCGATCGCCGCGTCCGAGATCGCCCGGTGGGTGCGCATCTTCTTGCGTTCGCGCAGGCCCGCGTGCTCGCTCACCCGCCCACCCTAGCAGTGTCGTGCCCGAGGAAGATTTTTGTCTTGGTTCATAACTTAACCGGGTTAAGATTTCTGGGCGTGCTCGGATCGAGAGGAAGGCTGCCCAGTGGAGGACCCTGAGCTGGAGGCGGAGCGCGCGCACGCGACGGCGGCGCGCGAGGGGCTGCGGCGGATGCTGGACGTCGCGCGCCACCAGGTGGTGATCGGGGAACTGGCGGGCGCGGACCGTTACGCCCTCGAATCGCTCGGGCGGCTGCTGAGGAGCAACCTCAAGCGGCTCGCCGAGGAGCCGGACGGCCCCCCTTTCTTCGGGCGGGTCGACTTCGCCTCGCATGACGCCGACCATGGCGGGCGGGCCTACCACCTCGGCCGCCGGCACGTTCCCGGCGGACCCGAGAGCCCGCCGCTCGTCCTCGACTGGCGGGCACCGGTCGCGCGGGTCTTCTACCAGGCGAGCGCGAAGCGGCCACAAGGGGTGGCGGTGCGCCGGAGGTTCGGCTGGGACCTGTCCGCCCCGCCCGTCCTGACGGGGTTCGAGGACGAGCGGCTCGACGTGGACGGGAGCACCGGGGACGGGCGCCCCGGCCGCCTCCTCGAAGCGGAGATCGAGCGCCCGAGGCGCGGCCCGATGCGCGACATCGTCGCGACGATCCAGCCCGATCAGGACGAGCTGGTCCGGGCGGCCCTGGAGGAGTCGATCTGCGTGCAGGGCGCACCCGGGACCGGCAAGACCGCCGTGGGGCTGCACCGTGCGGCCTTCCTCCTGTACAGCCACCGCGAACGGTTGGAGAAGTCCGGGGTTCTCATCGTCGGGCCCAACCCGGCCTTCCTCGCCTACATCTCCGCCGTCCTGCCCGCGCTGGGGGAGGCCGACGTGGAACAGGCCACGCTCGCGGGCCTGCTCGAACGGACGCGGGTCCAGGGCGAGGACGCCGAGGCGGTGGCCGTGGTCAAGCACGACCAACGCATGGCCACGGTGCTCCACCGGCTCCTGTACGCGGGGGTGGGTGCGCCTACCGAAACACTGGTCGTCCCAGATGGCGCCTACCGGTGGCGTGTCCCGGCCGAGGAACTGGGCGTGATCCTGGAGGACGTCCGGAAGGAGAAGCTCCCCTACGAGGCCGGACGTGAGCGGATACGCGCCCGTGTCGCGAGCTCGCTGCGGAGGCGGGCGGAGCGGCGCGGCAGCGCGGCGGGCGCCGCCTGGCTGCGGAAGATCGGCAGGTCCCCGGCCGTGACGGCCTTCCTGGACGAGACGTGGCCCCGGGTGAAGCCCGAGGCCCTGGTCGCCCGGCTGCTCGGTGACAGGGCGTCCCTCGCGCGGGCCGCGGACGGCCTGCTCTCGGACGAAGAGCAGGACCTCATCGCCTGGGCCCGGCCCCGCTCGGCCCGGTCGGCCCGCTGGTCGGCGGCGGACGCCGTGCTCGTGGACGAGGCCGCCGGCCTCATCGAGCCGTCCCGGAGCATGGGCCATGTCATCGTCGACGAGGCGCAGGATCTGTCACCGATGGAGTGCCGGGTCATCGCGCGGCGCAGCGGACACGGATCGCTGACCGTGCTCGGCGACCTGGCGCAGGGCACGACGCCGTGGGCAGCGTGTGACTGGGACGGCCAGCTCGCTCACCTCGGCGTGCCCGGAGCGCGGGTCGTCCCGCTGACGGACGGGTTCCGCGTCCCGGGAGCCGTCCTGGACCTGGCGAACAGGCTCCTGGCGGCGCTGGACGTGGACGTCCCGCCCGGCCGGCCGGTGCGCGGCGACGGCGAGGTGCGCGTGCTCCCGGCCGGCACCGTGGCGCAGGGCGTGGTGGACGCCGTCCGTGACGCGCTGACCAGGGACGGCGCCATCGGGGTCATCGCGGCCGAGGGCGCCCTCGCGGCGCTGGGCGCGGCGCTGCGCGCGGCCGGGATCGAGCCGGGCGAGGCGGGCGGCGGGCACGCCCGGGTGACGCTGGTGCCCGCGGGGCTCGCCAAGGGGCTGGAGTACGACCACGTGGTGGTCGCCGAGCCCGCGCAGATCGCCGAGGCCGAGGCGCGCGGACTGAACCGGCTCTACGTGGTGCTCACCCGGGCGGTGTCGCGGCTGGACATCGTGCATGCGCGGCCGCTCCCGGCGGCGATCACCGGATAGCGGGTGGACGAGCCCGTTCGCGTCGGCGTGACCGGGCCCGTGGTGGACGGGCGGGTGGCGTACGGGCGGCTGGCGTACGGGCGGGTGGCGTACGGGCGGGTCACGGTCAGGCGAAGGCGCGCTCGAAGGCGACGCGCCGGGGCGCCCCGGCGGACGGGTCCCAGACCGCGAAGACGATGTGCTCGAACCGTCCGCGGAAGGCGCCGTCCGCGGCCAGGGCCTCGGCGAACGCGGCGGCGACCTCGGCGGGGTCGTTGCGGAACACGCCGCAGCCCCAGGCGCCGAGGACCAGCCGCCGGTGGCCGTTCGCGTGCGCGGCGGCGAGGACCTTGCGCGCGCGCACGCGTAGGACCGCCGGGATCCTGTCCGCCTCGGCGGGGTCGCGGATCGCTCCCCGGTTCGGGGCGGGGGAGGTCAGGAACGCGACCTCGTACGGCTCCTCCAGAAGGCGCCCGTCGTCGTCCCGGAACACCGGCACGTCCGGTGAGTAGATCATGTGGTCGCTGTAGAGGAGGTCGCCCTGGGCCCGGTGGAAGTCGTAGTACTCCCGCGCCGCCAGCAGCGACTCGTACAGACCGGAGGAGCGGGCCAGGCCCTCCTCCTGGGCGTGCGCCCCTTTGAGGAAACCGCCTCCCGGATTCTTGGCCGAGGCGAAGTTGAGGGCGAGCGGCGCCCGCGCGCCGGGGGCGCACAGCCGCCGTGCGGCGGCGAGCGTGGTCTCGCCGGTGACCTCGACGCGCGTCCCGGCGCCGCCGTCGGCGGGAGCGGCGGTGAGCCGTTCGAGGAGGACGTCCAGTTCGTCCGGGCGGTACAGGACCGTCCCCTCCACCGCGCGCGCCAAGGAGGCGGCGATCGAGACGGTGCGTCCCGAGGGGGCGGGGTAGTCGCCGCGTTCCAGGACGGTGACCGTTTCCAGGGCGACCGCCCTGCGTGGGTGTCTGCTCATGACGATCCGGATTGTGATGCGTCCGCCGAGCGCCCGCAAACCCTTTTCGCGGTCGCGCCGACACCCTTCGTGGCCACGCCGACGGCTGTCTGAGATACGGGGAAATGCCCCCTACCTGCAGAATGTTGAGTAATGATCACTTTGTTCGTTCTTTCTGGCATGCTGTGCTCCGCCATGCAGCCGCCGAGACCCCGTCCAGGCCGCCGCCGGGCCCCGTCCCCCCGCGGGGGCGCCCGGCACGTGCCCCCGCCGTCGGCTCCGGGCCCGTCCCGTCCGGGAGGCCCGCCGCCGAACCGGCAGGGGCCCCCGGGACACGGGCAGCCGAACCAGAGCACGAACGGCCAGCCCGGTTACGACCCTGCCGGTTACGACCAGCCCGGTTACGACCAGCCCGGTTACGACCAGCCCGGTTACGACCAGCCCGGCCAAGCGGGGCCCGCGTACGAGCAACCCGCCTATGACGAACACCCGCCCGGTGGTCACCGGCCTCCGCCGGCTACCGGCGGGCGGCGGCCGGGCGGAAGAGGAACGGGCAGGCGGGCGACGGGCACCGTCGAGGGGCTCAGCGACGACCTCGACCGCGAGTTCGAGGGCGCGCGGCGGTCGCGGCTGCGCGGCGTCATCATGGGGGTCACCGCGGTCGTCGTGCTGGTCGGGCTCGGTGTCGGCGGCATGCTCGTGTGGATGTTCATGCCCCCGTCCGCGCCCGTGACGTCGGGTCCGCGGAAGCCGTCCGGAGACAGGCCCTCCGACCCCACCGCCGAGCCGAAGCAGGCGCCGCCCTATGTCCCGGCCAACGGCACCGGGAAGTTCATCCGTTCCCAGTCGGCCGGGCGGACGGTCGGGCGCGGCAAGCTCATGCGGTACATGGTCGAGGTGGAGGGCGGCCTCAAGCAGAGCCCCACCGCCTTCACGCGCAGCGTCGACAAGATCCTCGCCGATCCCCGCGGCTGGACCGCCGGGGGGAGGTGGGCGTTCCGCCGCGTCGACTCCGGCTCCTACGACTTCGTGGTGCGGCTCGCGTCGCCCGGCACCGTCGACAAGATCTGCGGACGCTACGGGATGACGACCGAGGGCGAGGTGAACTGCAGCGCGGGCAAGCAGGTCGTGGTGAACCTGAAGCGCTGGCTGCTGCTGACCTCCTACTACAAGGGCCAGCCGGACAACTATCACGCGCTGACCATCAACCACGAGGTCGGCCACCGCCTCGGGTTCGGGCACATGACCTGCCCCGGGCCCGGCCGTCCGGCCCCGGTCATGCAACAGCAGATCTTCGGCCTGAAGGGCTGCAAGATCAATGGCTGGCCCTTCGACTCCCGGCGGCGATTCCTGAGCGGCCCCGCCGTCCAATGAGGGCTCCCCGGGAAAACCACTGGGGGTGATCGGTCCGTTCCGCCAGACTTGGGCCGTGCTTCTGACGATCACCACGACCCTGGACCAGGCGACCGACCTGGGCTTCCTCCTGCACAAGCATCCCGACCGGGTGCAGCGGTTCGAGCAGTCCTTCGGCACGGCGCACGTTTTCTATCCCGACGCGGGCGAGCGGCGGTGCACGGCGGCCCTGTTGCTGGACGTGGACCCGGTCAAGCTCGTGCGGACGCGCGGCAGGGGCACCCCCGACTTCTCTCTCGGCCAGTACGTCAACGACCGCCCCTACGCGGCGTCCTCCCTGCTGGCCTCCGCCATGGCCGGGGTGTTCCGGACCGCCATGCGCGGCCGGTGCGACGCGCGCCCGGAGCTGGCGGAGACGCCGATCCCGCTGGAGATCGTGCTGCCCGCGCTGCCGTGCGGGGGAGGTCCCGCCCAGGCCGAGCGGTTCTTCGCGCCGCTGGGCTGGACGGTGTCGGCGGAACCCGTCCCCCTGGACCCCGGGTTCGAGGACTGGGGGCACTCCCGGTACGTGACGCTCACGCTCACCGGGGAGGTCCGTCTCGCCGACGCCCTCAACCAGCTGTACGTGCTGCTGCCCGTGCTGGACGACGCCAAGCACTACTGGCTCGCGCCGGACGAGGTCGACAAGCTCATCAGGGCGGGGGAGGGCTGGCTCGCCGCCCACCCCGACCGCGGCGCCATCACCCGCCGGTATCTGGCCCACCGGCGGGGACTCGTCCGCGCCGCACTGGGCCGCCTGGCGGACGCGGAGGGCGCACCCGAGGACGCCCTGGACCCGGTGGAGGTCGAGGAGGAGCCTTCCACCTCGGACGGCGACGCCGAGGCCCTCAGCGACGCGCACGCCGGCGCCGACGGCGAACCCGGTGAGGTGAAGCCGTCCCCGGAGCGGGGACAGGACGCGGAGGAGGAGCCGGTCGTCTCGCTGGCCGAGCACCGTGTCCAGGCGGTCCTCCAAGCGCTGCACGACGAGAACGCCCGCCGTGTCATCGACATGGGCTGCGGCTCCGGGAAGCTGCTCGCGCGGCTCGTGCAGGACGGCTACTTCAGCGAGATCGCGGGAACGGACGTCTCCTACCGTGCCCTGGGACTGGCCCGGCGGCGGCTCCGCCTGGACCAGGGGACGCGGAGGGACGACCGCGTCCAGGACGTCTTCCAAGGCGCGCTCACCTACTTCGACGATCGGTTCCGCGGATACGAGGCGGCCGTGCTCATGGAGGTCGTCGAGCACATCGACCCGCCCAGGCTCGGCGCCGTCGAGCGCGTGGTCTTCGGCGACGCGTCCCCGCGCGTGGTCGTCGTGACCACGCCGAACGCCGAGCACAACGTCCGCTACGAGGGCCTGGGGCCGGGTGCCATGCGCCACCCCGACCACCGTTTCGAATGGACCCGGGCCGAGTTCCGCGCGTGGGCGGACCGCGTCGCCACCGCGCACGGCTACCGCGTCCGCCACGTTCCCGTCGGCGACGACGACCCCGAGGTCGGCGCTCCGACGCAGATGGGGGTGTTCACCCGATGACCACTGAGACGACCGAGACACCCCGGACGGGGTGCGAGATCCGGATCCCGGAGATGGGGCTCGTCGTGCTGGTCGGCATGTCCGGTTCGGGCAAGTCGCACTTCGCGCGCAAGCATTTCAGGCCGACACAGGTGGTCTCCTCCGACTTCTGCCGGGGCGTGGTGTCGGACGACGAGAACGACCAGGCCGCGACGGGCGACGCCTTCGACCTGCTGCACTACATCGTGGCCAAGCGGCTCAAGCGCGGCCTGCTCACCGTGGTGGACGCGACCAACGTGCAGAGCAAGGCGCGGGAGTCGCTTCTGCGGCTGGCCAAGGAGCACGACGTCCTGTCGGTCGCGATCGTGCTGGACGAGTCGGAGACCGTCGCCGCCGAGCGGAACGCCGCCCGTCCCGACCGCGACCTCCCCGAGCACGTCCTGCCGCGGCAGCGCCGGGAGCTGCGGCGCGGCCTGCGGTCGCTCGGCCGCGAGTTCCGCCGCTCCTATGTCTTGACGGGCACGGCGGAGATCGACGCCGCCACGATCGCCTACGAGAAGGCGTGGAACGACAGGCGGGACCTGACCGGGCCCTTCGACGTCATCGGCGACGTGCACGGCTGCCGCGCCGAGCTGGAGGACCTCCTCGCGGCGCTCGGCTACGAGATCGCGCGCGACGCCTCCGGCCGCGCCATGGGGGCGCACCACCCGGGCGGGCGCACGGTGGTGTTCGTCGGCGACCTGGTCGACCGCGGTCCCGACTCGCCCGGCGTGCTGCGGCTGGTGATGGGCATGGTGGCCGCCGGGAGCGCGCTGTGCGTGTCCGGCAACCACGAGGCGAAGCTCGTCAAGGCGCTGCGGGGACGTAAGGTCCGCGTGGCGCACGGGCTCGCCGAGTCCCTGGAGCAGCTCGCCGACGAGCCGGAGGACTTCCGCTCCGAGGCCCTGGCCTTCATGGACGGCCTCATCAGCCACTACGTCCTGGACGGCGGGAGCCTCGTCGTGGCCCACGCCGGGCTGAAGGAGGACTACCACGGCCGCGCGTCGGGCCGCGTCCGCTCGTTCGCGCTGTACGGCGACACGACGGGGGAGACCGACGAGTACGGGCTGCCCGTCCGGTACCCGTGGGCGCGCGACTACCGCGGCAAGGCGATGGTCGTGTACGGGCACACGCCCGTGCCGGAACCGGAATGGGTCAACAACACGATCTGCCTCGACACCGGCGCCGTGTTCGGCGGGAAGCTCACCGCGCTGCGGTATCCGGAACGTGAGCTCGTCTCCGTCCCGGCCCGTGAGGTCTGGTACGAGCCGGTGCGTCCGCTCACGGCCTCCGGCCCGCTCCATGGCGGCGGGCACCGCGAGACCGACGTCCTGAAGATTGAGGACGTCCTCGGCAATCAGGGGGTCGAGACCGGTCTCATGGGCCGCGTCACCGTGCGAGAGGAGAACGCGCTGGCGGCACTGGAGGTGATGAGCAGGTTCGCGGTGGACCCGCGTTGGCTCGTCTACCTGCCTCCGACCATGGCACCGGCCGAGACCTCGTCCCTGCCGGGCTATCTGGAGCACCCCGCCGAGGCCCTGGCCGTCTACCGGGCCAAGGGCGTCGACCGTGTCGTGTGCGAGGAGAAGCACATGGGCTCGCGGGCGGTGGTGGTCGTCTGCCGGGACGAGTCCGTCGCGGCGGCCCGCTTCGGCGTCGAGCTCGGCACCGAGACCGGCGGCGGACCGGCGGGGGCCGTGTTCACCCGCACCGGGCGCGCCTTCTTCCGTGACGCCTCCGCCACGGCCGCGGTCCTGGACCGCGTCCGCGCCGCGATCGGCGCCGCCGGCCTCTGGGACGAGCTCGGCACCGGATGGCTGGCGCTCGACTGCGAGCTGCTGCCCTGGTCGGCGAAGGCCATGGACCTCATCCGCACGCAGTACGCGGCGGCGCGCGCCGCCCTGCCGGTGGCCTCCGGCGTTCTCGCCCGCGCCGCCGCCCGGGGCGTCGACGTCGGCGGGCTGCGCGAGCGCGTCGACCGGCGCGCGGCGAACGCGGTGCGCTTCCGCGACGCCTACGCGCGCTACTGCTGGCCGGTGGACGGGCTGGACGGTCTCGGGCTGGCCCCGTTCCAGGTGCTCGCGGGCGAGGGGCGCGCCTGGGCGGCCTCCCACGACCACGAATGGCACATGGACGTGGCCGGGCGGCTTGCGGAGGCCGACCCGACGGGTCTCATCAGGCGGACCAGGTCGATGACCGTCGACCTGGGGTCGCCCGAGTCGGAGGCGGCCGCGACCGCCTGGTGGGAGGACCTCACCGCCGCGGGCGGGGAGGGCATGGTCGTCAAACCGCTCGGGCCCCTCCCGGAGGGCGCGAAGGTCCAGCCCGGCGTCAAGTGCCGCGGCCGGGAGTACCTGCGGATCATCTACGGCCCGGACTACACCGAGCCGGAGAACCTCGACCGGCTGCGCGGGCGGTCGCTCGGCCGCAAGCGCTCGCTGGCGCTGCGCGAGCACGCGCTCGGCCTCGAAGCGCTCGGCCGGCTCGCCGCCGGGGAGCCGGTGTGGCGCGTCCACCAGGCCGTCTTCGCCGTCCTGGCGCTGGAGTCGGAGCCGGTCGACCCCCGGCTGTGACCGCCCCGCCGGAGGCGGGAACCACCGGCCGCCGGCCGGCTGTGCGGCCCGCCTCCCAGCGGGGCGGGCCGCCGCCTGACCATCGGACGGTCAGGTCGAGAACAGCATGTGGAAGACGCTCCCGTGGTGGGGGCGGTGGTGCCCACCGTGGTGATGGTGGTGCACCGCCGGCGCGGGGGCTCCCCAGCCCGGCGCGGAGGCGGGCGGAGGAGCGGCCCGGTACTGGGACTCCGCCTGGGCCAGGGCCTCGAGCTCGCCATAGTCGAGGAAGATGCCCCGGCAGCTGTCACATTGCTCGATGTGGACGCCGCTGCGGGTGTAGGTCCGCATCACGCCACGACATTTAGGGCAGTGCATCGCCTTGTCCTTCCGGTATGGATCCCCAGGTAGAGGCTAAATGTAGGGCAGGTTTCCGGCCACGTCATGCCGGGGCCCCCGCCGCGGAGATTCTCTCGCAGGCGTCCACCATCGCCTGCTCCGACTCGTCGAGCGACCGATCTTCCCTCCCCGCGGATATGACGCAGGTGGCGGCGATCTGGATCGCAAGACTTCGCGCGGGAATGTCCAGGGCCGCCCAGGGATCCCCCGCCGGGGGGACCGCGGGGCCGCCCGCCTCCCGGTACGAGCCGAGGAAGCGCTCCCACTCCTCCGGGTGCAGGACCCCGGCCGAGTACAGCGCCGCGGGCCGGGCCAGGTCCCACGCGGGGACGCCCCTGCCGAGGTCCTCGACGTCGATGAGCAGCCACCCGCCGCCCGGCCCCCGGACCATCTGGCCCAGGTGCCAGTCGCCGTGGATGACGCATTCGACGTCACGCGCGGGCTCGGTGCCCTCCCCCCGGATCCAAGGGGGAAGTGTGCCGAACGCGCGGCGGACCGCGTCCTCGGCCGGGCCGTTCCCCAGCCGCGACACCAGGCGGGCGATCCGTCCGGGGCGCCCCCAGGACGGCGCCCCCTCGGGCACGGCGGCCGAGTGGAGCGCGGCGAGGAGACGCGCGCCCTCCTCCCAGGGGAGGGGCTCCCGCGGGTTCACCGGCTCCCCGTAGAGCGAGACGGTGACGGTGCGCCCATCGACGTCGTAGGGCCCGTCGAGCACTCCCAGCACGATGCGCGGGAACCCCGCCGCCAGCGACGTCCGCTCAAGGAACGCCGATCCGTACTCGCGGTCGGGCTGGTGGGCCTTGACGACGACGTCGCCGACCCGCACGACGAGGACGCCGTGCCGGTCGTACAACGTCTCCGGTTCCGGAGGGGACGGCGGGACGTGCGGCGCCGCGTTCGGCGCCGCGTAGAACGACCGGTGCGCGGCGTACCGCTCGGTGACACGGGCCGATTCACGCCCGATCTCGACGAGCCGGGCGAAGAGCCCGGACTGGGCGGTCTCGGTGTGCACGTGCCCAGTCAATCACCTGTCGAAGACCTCCATCTCGTACAACGAGTAGCCATAGGTCGTCGCGCGCTTCGTCCCGTAGACGCGTACCCACCGGGCGTTCCCCGGCGTGAACTGGATCGTGTCTATGCCGCCGTTCCCGTTCTTCTGGGTGTGCACGGTCTTCCACACGCCGCCGCCCGTGGACGTCTGCACCAGGTACTCCTTGCCGTAGGCCGCCTCCCATCGCAGCAGCACATAACCCACCGGACGGGCCGTGCCCAGGTCGACCTCGATCCACTGCGGATCGGTGCGCTTGCTCGCCCAGCGGGTCGTGGTGCTGCCGTCGGTGGCCTTCGGCCCTTCGACTCCGGCCTTCTCCACGCTGGAGACCTTCACCGGCTTCTTCAGCGCGAGATTGGTCTTGAGCCGGTACGTCGCGGTCAACGTCAGATCGGAGGCCACGGTGATGTTGTGCGCGGACGGCCCGCCGTCCGACCAGCCCACGAACTCGTACGCCTTGCCGCCGACCACCTGTGTCTGGGTGGGCGCCGAGACCGAGACGTTCGACCCCGCTATCACCGTGCCGGTCAGCGGAGCGGCGCGGGTCGTCTCCAGCAGGGTCAGCGGGACGCCCGCGGGAGCGGAGTTCAGCGTCACCCGTGCGGTCTTGGGATGGAGCTCGACGCTCTTGGAGTCGCTCAGCCCGTCGGAGTCCGTCACCGTCAGATTCAGCTCGATCCAGGACGGGTACTCGTGGTCCGGCGCGACGAACTCGCCGGAGCCGCCGTCCTGTCCGGTGATCGCGTGCGTGTGGCAGTCGCTCGGGCAGTGGTGCATGATGATCTGCCATTTGAGGGAGTCGCCGGTCAGCGTGCCGTCCTCGCCGTCGGTCCCGGTGCCGGAGAAGGCGATCCTGTCGCCGACCCGCCACGTGGTCCCGGCGCCCGGCGCCGTGATCGTCGCCACCGGCGGCGTGGAGCCCGCGGTGACGACCTGGGTCGCCGTGTCGGAGGCGCCGCGCGTGTCGGTCACCTTCAGCCCGACGCTGTACCGGCCCTTCCGGTCGTAGGTGAACGTCGGAGCGGCCGCCGTCGAGTCGTCGTAGGCACCGTCACCGTCCAGGTCCCACGCGTACTGCAGCGGGACGTCCCCGTCGGCGTCGCTGGAGGTGCTCGCGTCGAACTTGACGGTCAGCGGCGCCGGGCCGCTGGTCACGTCCGACTTCAGCGCCGCCACCGGCGGATTGTTCACGCCGTTGTAGACGAACCGGACGATCCTGCCACCGAGGACGTCCACCCCGAAGATGTCGCCGTTGGGCCCGGCCTGCAGTTCGACGATGCCGCCCGCCGTGGTGGAGAAGGTCTCTATCTTCGTCTTGTCGGGCAGGCCGTTCGTCCCCGGCTTCATCGCCCACACGCATTTGCGCGAGTAGTCGCTGAAGAACAGGGCGCCCCGGTACTCGGCGGGGTAAACGTCGCCCGCATAGAACGCGGTGCCACTGAGAGAGGAACTGCCCACACTGCAGCTCTCCCCGGCGACCACCTTGGCGCTGTGGTTGTAGCTGAAGTACGGCGCCGTCACCGCTCCGGCGCCCTCGCCGTACAGGTTCTCGCAGATGGTGAGGTCGGCGCCGTCGTACCCGGGTGTGCGGCCCGTCCCCTCATAGCAGGGCCAGCCGAAGTTCCGCACGGTGGTGAAGGGCTCGGTGACCCGGTCGAGCTCCTCCCAGGTCGTGTAGCCGACGTCGCCCGCCCAGATCTCGTTCGTGCCCGGACGCACCGTGAACCGGTAGGGGTTGCGCAGGCCGTGCGCGATGATGCGCCGCTCGTTCGGGCCGCCCTTCGGGAGCGGGTTCCCGGCCGAGCCCTCGCCGGTGTCGGGGTTGATCCGGATGATGGTCCCGTCCAGGGTCGAGGGGTCGGCGGGCGTCCGCAGGTCTTGAGCGCGCAGCGCGCCGCCCTCGGCCGCCGGCGCCGTCAGCGGAGTTCCGGCGGGCTTCGGCGGGTCTCCGCAGGCGTTGTCCTTCTGCCCGTAGTCCGCGTACTGGAAGCTCGCGCCGTCTCCCGCCCCCGCGTACAACTGGCCGTCCTTGCCGAAGGCCAGGGTGCCGATGGAGTGACTGGAGAACTGCTGGCACCAGTCCTCCACCAGGACCTGCTCGCTCACCGGTCCGGCGAGCGCCGCGCGCGCCTGCACGTCGGGTTTCAACACGGAGATCCGCCCCGCGACCACGCAACCGGCGTTGTTGGCGCCGGGCGGGTCGGGGCACTGGTCGTTGGTCCCGTCGGCGGACGGCCACCGGGGGTACGACCCGCCGACCTGTCCGTTGTAGGTGTAGAGCACGTAGACCCGGGGGTCGCGGGGGAAGTCGGGATGCAGGGCCATCCCGAGCAGGCCCCGGTCCCAGCCGTTGAAGGTCTGCCTGCGCAGATCGGCGAAGACGGTGGGCGTGGTGTCGCTCAGCGAGTCGAACACCTTGACGAGCCCGCTCTTCTCCGCCACGAACACCCGCCCGTCCGGCGAGAACTCCACGTTCGTCGGCGCGGTCAGCCCGGTGAAGACCGTCTTCTCCTGGAAGTTCGCCGGCAGCGCCGCCGCGCCCGCCGTGCCCGCGCCGTCGGCGACGGCCGCCACGACCACGGTGAGCACCACCGTGAGGACCACCGAGAGGGCCGCCGCCACCGGTCCCCTGATCCGCCGCCGCCGGTTCTGCCACCGGCCGAGCGGTGCGCGTCTGGCCACGAAAGTTCCTCCCCGTCCCCGGCACGGGCCGTGGAGCCCGCCGGTCTTGCGCGAACGATGCGCGATTTCATGCCAAATGTGGATGTTCTGGATTGATGACGACCGTAAGTGGCCATCCGGCCACCCGGATACGGCCATCCCGTCAACCGATCAGGCGCCTCGGGCGACGCCCGGCGCGACGAGGCCCCCTCGTCCCGTGCCCGTCACACCAGGGCGCCCGGCTCCAGGTCGATGCCGAGGGCGGCCTTGCCGTAGAGGGCGTAGGTCTCGTCGAGGTCGTAGACGACATGCCCGGAGATCGTGTACAGGTCGCGCTGGACGCGCTGGAACGGCATGTGCGCCAGCTGGGCGCTCGCGCCCGCCCCGACGCAGAGGTCCGCGGCCACGGTGCGGGCCGTGGCGACGACCTGCGAGGCGACCAGGCGCGCCTTGGCGCGCTCGACGAGGGTGTAGGCGCCGCCGCCCGCGTGGGCGCGCTGGAGGTCGCCGATCGCGTCGTCGAGCAGCAGCCGGGCCGCGGCCAGCTCCGCCGTCGCCCTGGCCAGGCGCGTCTGCGCGCTCACCAGGCCGGCCTGCCGGCCGCCGGAGTAGACCAGGACCCGCTCCTCCAGCCGTTCCCGGAACCGTTCGAGGAGCCCCTCCGCCGCGCCGAGGAGCGGCGACGCGCCCGCCAGCGTGAGGACCGGGACCATCGGCCACCGGTAGGCGGCGCCCGGGTACAGCGCGCCGCCCGGGGCGCCGCCGGAGGCGAGGTCGGCGAGGGAGACGGTGCGGTGCGCGGGGACGAACCGGTCCCGCACCTCGACGTCGTTGCTTCCCGTCGCGCGCATCCCGCTGCTGAACCACACGTCGTGGACGGCGACCTCGCGCGCGGGCAGCAGGAAGACCAGCGGGCCGTCCCCGCCCGGCGCGCCGACCATGACCCAGTCGGCGTGCATGACGCCCGTCGCCCACGACCAGCGTCCGGTGAGACGGTGGCCGCCGCCGGCGGGCTCCGCCGTCCCGACCGGCGCCAGGGTGAACGGCACGAACGCGTGCGGGCGATCGGCGAACACCTCGTCCTGGGCCTCCTCGGGGAACAGGGAGACCAGCCAGTTGTGCAGCATGAAGATCACCGCGACCCAGCCGGTGGACGCGCAGCCCGCGCCGAGCTCGCGGGTGACCCCGGACACGGTGGCGAGGTCGAGCTCGGCGCCGCCCCGCGCCTGCGGCACGAGCGCCTCGAGGAACCCCGCGGCGGTCAGCTCCTCGACGGTCTCCGCGGGGAGCCGCCGCAGCTCCTCGGCTCGCCGGGCCCGTTCCGCCAGGCGGGGGGCGAGGTCCCGGGCCCGGCCGATCAGCTCGTGCTCGTAAGCCATGGCAGAAATCTACCGTGTACGACTACTTTCAGGGAGAAAGTACCGTTTGTTGGTAGTTTCGGTCAGTGGCCGGTCATGCCGTCGATGCGCTCGCGCAGCAGGTCGGCGTGGCCGTTGTGCCGGGCGTACTCCTGGAGCATCGACGTGTAGACCCAGCGCAGGCTCATCTCGGTGCCGAGGTTCGGGTCGAGGTAGGTCTCGTCGAGCGAACGGCCCGCCGTCACCGCGCGGCAGGCCGCGACCTCCCGCTCGTAGGCGGCCAGGTCCCGCGGAGCGTCGGCGGTGTCCAGGGTGAACTCCGCGGTGAGGTCGTCGTCGGTGCAGTACAGGTAACCGACCCGCTCACCGGCGAACCGCGTCCGGAACCAGTCGCGCTCCACCTCGGCCAGGTGGCGGACGAGCCCGAGGAGCGACAGGTTCGACGGTTCCAGGCAGCGCAGCGCGAGCTGGGCGGCGGTCAGCCCGCCGCACTTCCACAGGAGGGTCTCCCGCTGGAGGTCGAGCCAGGCGTCCAGGAGCGGCCGCTCCCCGCCCATCGGCATGCTGAGGGGCCGGAGCGTCCGGGTGATCTCTGGTGAGGTCCAGGGCATGGCCCCATGATGCCCGCCGGACGGGCCCTCAGATGGGCTGTCGGGAGCCCTCGATCCGGCCGCGCACCAATCGGGGGTGGAAGTAGCTGATGCCGACGCGGCCCGCCTCGGTGACGCAGAAGATCTGGTAGCCGTTGCGGCCGTCCTCGTCGGGGACGGTGAAGTCCTCGGGGGCGAACATGCCCTCCGCGGTCATCGCGCCGAACCAGCGGCCGAGGGCGTACTCGTCCGCGAAGGTCTCCAGGCCGGCGCCGCGGCGGCCCAGCGTGTAGCGCACCTCGAAGGCGCACCCCTCCGGCGGGAACCTCATATTCGCCCCGACCCCCTGCACACGTTGCACCGCACGCCGGTGGCGGTGCTCGTCCCGGTGCCCTTGCAGCCCGGGCAGGGGCGTGTCGCCGGTTTAGCGTGCTTGCCCACGGTCCCCCACCTCCAGGCGGACCATCCTAGGGTCGCGCCGGCCACGGCGCGCCGGATCCGCCGGTTCGCCCTCCCGGCGGCGTTCCACGCGGGCGTTGAACCCGGCCCCGGGGTGAGTGCGTGCTTGAAGAGGGGGCATCGATCGCGTGAGATGGAAAGGAAGGGGCGGACGACCCTGGGGGTGCCGGTGGTGGAGGCGACGGCCGCGGCGGCGGCCCGGGTACGGTCGGTGGCGGACGGGCCCGCGGGACGGCTGCGGCTGGCGGCGGAGTTCTACACCGGGTTCTACACCGGGGGCCTCGCCCGGTACGGGCGGGCCGAGCTGAGCTTCCTGCGCTGGGCGATCGCCCGCGGCGTGCTGAACCCGCCGTCGGGCGACCCGCCCGGCAGCCCCTGGTGGCGCGCCGTCAACGACCGGCTGCTGCGCGACAAGGCCGAGGCCGCGCTGCTGGCGGGCCGCGCGGCCGAGCCGTCCTCGCGGTGCGTGGCGCTGTGGTGCGCGTTCCTGCGGTCGCCCTCGGCCGCGGCGTGGTACCGGGCCCACAACGCCAGCGTCGTCGCCGGGTACCTGGAGAACGAGCGCTCCGCGCTGGCCGAGCTGCCCGTGGAGCGGTTCATGATGAACGTCGCGCTCGTCCGCGTCCTGTACGCGCACGCGCTGGTGGCGCGGCCCGCGCTGGCGCTCGGGGCCTTCGCCCCGCTCGGCCGGCTGCTCGGGGACCCGCGGCGCGGCTCGGTCGGGCTCTTCCTCGACCTGCGCCGCGCGTTCCCGGAGCGCTACCCGCTGACGGGCCTGGTCGTCGAGGACCTCATCGCGGCGGAGGGGCACCTGCCGCGGGCCCTCGACTACGGCATCATCGTGCCGCGGCTCGGCCCCCTGTACGCGTTCGCGGCCGAGTCGCTGGGCCTGCCGGGCGTCGCGGGCCTGCTCGGCGACGGCGTGCCCTGCTACGCCTGGCCCGCGCGCCGCTCGCCCTGGCACGACGGCAGCGCGCTGCGGCTGACGACGCGGCTCACCGCCTACGCCGTGCGGACGCGCGCGGGCGGCTGAGCCTCCCGGCGGCGCCGCGTCCCCCGCCTGCCGGGACCCGCCGGATGACCTTGGGTCTCACCATCGCCGCCCACTTCTCCGTACCCTTCGGTTACGTGCCCGGCCAGACCCTCGGTAGCGTTTCGGGCGCCCGCCGCCAGTCCGAGACAGAAGGGGCCGCGTCCTTGCCCGCCGCACCCGCGCCGATGCTCCTCGCCACCACGATCCGTCCCTACGAGTGGGGATCGGTGACGGCGCTGCCGGACCTGTTCGGCGTCGCGCCGACCGGCCTGCCGCAGGCCGAGCTGTGGGTGGGCGCCCATCCGGCGGCGCCGTCGTCGGCGGGCGGGACGCCCCTTCCCGACCTGATCGCCGCCGATCCGCACGGCATGCTCGGGACGGAGTCGGCCGCCCGCTTCGGATCCTCGCTCCCTTACCTGCTCAAGGTCCTGGCGGTCGAGCGGCCCCTGTCGCTGCAGGTGCATCCGAGCGCCGCGGGGGCGCGCGCGGGGTTCGCCGCCGAGCAGGCGCGCGGCATCCCCCTCGGCGACCGCGCCCGGACGTACAAGGACCCGCACCACAAACCGGAGATGGTGTGCGCGGTCACGCGCTTCCACGGCCTCTGCGGCTTCCGGGAGCCGGCCGCCGCGGCGGACCACCTGGAGAGCCTCGCCGTCCCCGGGCTGGAGCCCTGGATCGGCGAGCTGCGGGCGGGACCGTCCGGCCGGGCACTGCGCTCGGTCTTCACGCAGATGCTGGACGAGCGGGCGGCGCCCGTCCGGGCCGAGGTGGAACGATCCCTGGCGTCCCGTCATCCCGAAAGCGTTCACGCCGGCATCGCCCGCGACCACCCGGGCGACCCGGGCGTCCTCGCGTCGCTGCTGCTCGACCACTTCGTCCTGGAACCCGGCGAGGCGCTCTTCCTCGACGCGGGCGTCCCGCACTCCTATCTCGGCGGCCTCGCGGTCGAGATCATGGCGAACTCCGACAACGTGCTGCGCTGCGGGCTCACGCCGAAGCACGTGGACGTCGCCGAGCTGGTGCGGGTGGTCGACTTCGTGCCCGCCGCCCTGCACCGGGTCGAGCCGAAGCCCGGGCCGGACGGCGAGGTGCTCTACCGGCCGCCCGCGGCGGAGTTCGCGCTCGTGCGGCACGACCTGTCCGGCGCGCCGCACGTCCTGCCCCGCGGATGGCCCCAGGCGGTCCTGTGCCTCGACGGGGAGGTCGCCCTGGCGGGCGGCCCGGTGCTCCGGCCCGGCGACGCCGCCTTCGTCCCCGCGGACGCGCCGGCGTGCGAGATCACCGGGAAGGGCACGCTGTACCGCGCCCTGCCGGGGATCGGGGCGTAGCGGTCCGCCCTCCCGGGAGCGCCCTCAAGTCCGTCTTAACGCGGGCATAAGCGAGGGGACCGCGGAGGCGGGCGGTGCGAGATTCGGTCGTGTGGCACTGCGGATGGGAAAGGACAGCAGTTCGTTCGCCTCTGGCCCGGGAGGACGGGGGCGCTCCGCGACGCTCGCCCGGGCGTTCCGGGCGCTGCCGCCGGCGCATCGCGAGATCCTCACCGAGACCGTCTTTCGCAGGCGCTCGGTCGACCAGGCGGCCGACGCGCTGGGCGTGCCGGTCGCCGAGGTGAAGATCCGGGTCCACCAGGCGCTGCACGCCCTGCGCGCCGCGTTGGAGCGGCCATGGCCGACCGCGGGCTGACCGGCGGCGCGGACGCGAATGGCCGGCCTTTCCGGAAAACAAGTTGCCGGACGGGAGATGCTCCGGCAGAGTCAATGTCGTAGCGCCCGGAACGAGACCGGAAGGAAAGGCGAGATGCGTCTTCATCGAATGCACGGCAGTAGCCGAAGCCGCCCCGGTCTCGGGCGTTGCCTCAGGACGTGACCTGCGCGTTCTGAGGACGACCGCCCCCGGACCGAGGTCCGGAAGGGCGGTTTTCGCGTTCTGGAGGGTTGGCCGAGCGGAAAGGCAGCGGGTTGCTAAGCCGTGGTCAGGGTCGTCCCCTGCGCGAGTTCGAATCTCGCACCCTCCGCGCCGAGTAGGGACGCTGGTGCGTCCGGCGGTCTCATAAGCCGCGGAAGGCAGGTTCGATTCCTGCACTCGGCACGTTCGGCGAACAGAGCGAAATACTTGTCTCCGTGGCGCAGTGGAGAGCGCGTCGGGTTGCGGACCCGAAGGGCGCAGGTTCGAATCCTGCCGGAGACGCGGCGTCCGTGGTGTAGTGGTCTGCACGCCAGGTTGTGGTCCTGGAGGTTCCGGTTCGATCCCGGGCGGTCGCCCTGTCGCCGGGCGCCGAGGGGGAAGGCCGCTCTTCCCCCTCGGCCACGGCCTCAACTTCCCCCTTAGACGACGATCTCCTTGAGTACGTCGTCCAAGCGGGAGGGGGACACGCCGAAGACCGCCTCCAATTCGGACGAATCGACCGGGTACGGGTGGTGGGACATGTGCTCGGTCTCCCAGAGCTCGCCCCAGAACGGGTCGCCGAGGGAGAGCAGCGTCAGTTCGCGCTCGGTCATCTCCTCCAGCCGCGGCACGGGCGCGTCCGCGAGGGCGGCGAGCCGCTCGGCGACCTCGCGGAGCGACGCGTTGATCACGGGGGCGTGCCAGGGGCGTCCCCAGGCGCGGTCGCCGTGCGACACCGCGACGATGGCGCGGGCGACGTCGCCGATCGCCGAGTACGGGTGCGGCGTGTCCGGCGACGCCGGGACGACCGAGAGCCGTCCGGCCAGGACGTTCGGCTGCACCAGCAGGCTGAAGAGCGAGTAGGCGCCCGCGCCGATGAACTGCCCGCCGCGCACCTCGGTGGCGCGGACCCGGCCGGCGTCGTGCGCCTCCTTCGCCTCCAGCCACAGCTCGGCGCGGACGCGGCCCTTCGGGCCCGTCGCGGCGAGCGGATGGTCCTCGGTGATCGGGCCGTCCGACGAGCCGTCCCGCGGGCCGTAGGCGTACAGGTTGCCGAGCATGACGTAGTTCCCGCCGGACCGCTCGGCGGCGGCCAGGATCGAGCCGAACAGCGGCGGGGCGGTCTCGGGCCAGGTGTGGTACGGGGTCATCACCGCGTTGACGACGGTCTCGGCGCCCTCGCTGAGGCGGCTGAGCCCGGCGGTGTCGTGGGCGTCGAGCGCGATGCGCTCGACGAGGGGGTGGTCGGGCCCGCCGCCGGTGCGGCTGACCACGAGGACCCGGTCGCCCGCCTCGGCGAACAGCCGGGCGGTCGCGACGGCGGTCCCGCCGCGGCCGACGACGACATGGAACGTCATGATCTCCTCCAGGTGGTGGGGGCCGGGAACAGCTCGTCCCGTTCGCGACTTGTGCTGTGCGGGCCCGGCGCGTGGATCCCGTGCGGCCGTCCGCACGGGTGGGACCACTCTGCGGCCGGCGGCCGCGGGGCGGCAGGGGTCCGCTCGCCGACCATCCGGAGGTTCTGGCCATGCTCGATCAGCGGCGGCTCGATCAGCGGCGGCTCGATCAGGGGCGGCTCGATCAGGGGCGGCTCGGTCAGGCGGGGCGGCCGTCCGCGGTTCCCGTCGCCGCCGCGCACACGGTCGCGGTCGTCCTCGTCCCACCGGTGCTGGGGTACGACGTGACGATCCCGCACATGGTCCTGGGCGCCGCCGAGGGCGCCTACGAGCTGCTGCTCTGCGCGGACGAGCCGGGGCGCCCGCTGGAGACCGTCAGCGGTCCGCCGGTGATCGCCCAGCACGGGCTGGCGGCGGTGGAGCGCGCGGACAGCGTCATCGTCGTCGGCGGCGGCGGGCGTCCGGGGATCGAGCCGCGGGTCCTGGCGGCGCTGCGCGCGGCGGCCGCCGCGGGCACCCGGATCGCGGCGATCTGCACCGGCGCGTTCGCGCTGGCCGAGGCGGGCCTGCTGGACGGGCGGCGCGCGACGACGCACTGGGGGCTGGCCGCCGACCTGGCCCGCCGCTTCCCCCGGATCCGGATGGTGTCGGACGAGCTGTTCGTGGCCGACGGCCCTGTGCTGACCTCGGCCGGCGCCGCCGCGGGGATCGAGCTGTGCCTGCACCTGATCCGCCTCGACCACGGCGCGGCGGTCGCCGCGGAGGCGGCCCGGCTCGCGGTCGCCGGTCCGCCGCGTCCGGGCGGCCAGGCGCAGCCGGCCGCCGCTCCGGTGCCCGCCGAGCCCGACCGGTCCCTGGCCGCCACGCGCGCGTGGGCGGTGGATCGGCTGCACCTGCCGCTCACCCTCGCCGAGCTGGCGCGGCACGCCGGGGTCAGCGCCCGGACGCTGTCCCGCCGGTTCCAGGCGGAGACGGGCTCCAGCCCGCTCCAGTGGCTGCTGCGCCAGCGGATCGACCGGGCCCGGGTACTGCTGGAGATCACGACCCTGCCGATGGACCAGGTGGCGCGTCGCAGCGGCCTCGGCGGCGCCGACTCGCTGCGGTGGCACTTCGCGCGCCGGGTGGGCCTCACCCCGAGCGCCTACCGCGCGTCCCACGCGAAGGCCAGGGCACCGGGCGCCTCGTAGCCGCGGCGCCGCGCCGACCGGGTCCGGCCAGGGGTGATCGAGGCTGTACCGTTCCCCGGCTGGAGCCTCCTGAAATGGGCAGATACCCTGCGAGCGGCCTCCGGGCCCCCGGCATTACGTAACTTCCTTTCGTAAGAAGATTGGAAATAATGGCGTCCGTCCGCCGATCGCCGTCGAGAGGTGCCGTGTCCGAGAACCCGCTGCACGGGGGCGACCCGTCGGTGCTGCGCCGCCTCAACGCCGCCGCGACGCTGCGGGCGCTGCGCGAGGACGGCGAGTCGACCCTGACCGGGCTGGCCCGGCGGGTCGGGCTGTCGCGACCCACCACCGAGGGCGTCCTCGGCGAACTGGCCGAGCGCGGCCTGGTCGCCGAGGTCGCGCCGCGTCCGGGCGCCGGCCTCGGCCGGCCCGCCCGCCGCTACCGCTTCCGGGCCGAGGCCGGGTACGCGCTCGGCATCGAGATCGACGCGCACCGGGCACGGCTGC
>NZ_CAACVB010000122.1 GCF_900659635.1 Actinomadura roseirufa
CCGCAGCCGCGAGCACAGCCGCGAAGACGGGGGCGCGGCATGAGCGGGCGGGTGGTCGTGGTCACCGGCGCCGCGCCGGAGTCGGACGGGCCGCGCCGCAAGGAGTACTGGTGGGCGGGTCGACGGTGGCGACGCTGCTGGCGCAGCGGATCGCGCCCGCGCTGCTGGACCGTTACCTGGCCCGCGGCGGGTTCGCCTCGCAGTAGACCGCCGCGCGCGAGGACCCGGGCCGTCCCGCGAACCTGTGGCGTCCGCTGGACGCCACCGAGGACCACGGCGCGCACGGCCGCTTCGACGCCCGTGCCAGGACGGGCAGCGTGCTGCTGCGGGCACGGACGCTGCTGGCGGGACGCCCGTGGCCGCGTCCGCGCGAGGGCCGCCACGAGCGGTCGGCGGCCGCGCCCGGCGCCTCCGGCTGACCCGGCCCCCGTGCTCCGGACTCGGCGTGAAACCACTCGATGCGGTGGCCTCGCCGCGTCGCCGAGGCCGGAGAACCTCTCAGCGTCCACCCGCCGGCGTCCACCAGGGCGTCCGGCACAGGCCCCGGCGCCGCCTTCACCACCGGCCCGCCCGCCGGGGACCCGGCTCAGGCGCGGGCGAGCTCCGAACGCATCAGGTCCAGACCCATCGGGCCCAGGGCCAGCGCCCGCCGGTGGAACTCCTTGAGATCGAACGCGGCGCCCTCCCGCGCCCGCACCGCCTCACGCGCCTCCAGCCACACCCGCTCCCCCAGCTTGTAGGCGATCGCCTGCGCCGGACGGCCCAGATACCGGTCGATCTCGAACGCCGACGCCGCCTCCGGCTGCGGCCCGCCGTGCGCGAGCAGGAACTCCAGTCCCAGCTCCGGCGTCCACCGCTCCCCCTCGTGGAACCCCGTCCCCGCGGGGATCTCCAGCTCCAGGTGCATCCCGATGTCCAGCACCACCCGCGCCGCGCGGAACTGCTGCCCGCCCGCCAGCATCCCCAGCTTGTACGCCGGGTCCCGGTAGTAGCCCAGCTCGTCCATGAGCCGCTCGGCGTACAGGCCCCACCCCTCGCAGTACCCCGGGTACAGCTCGCTGGCCAGCCGCCGGAACCGGTTCAGGCCCCGGTTCAGCGCCGTCACCCCCAGCTGCAGGTGATGCCCCGGCGCCCCCTCGTGGTACATCGTGCCCGGCACCGTCCAGGTCGCGATGTCCTCCTCGCGGTCCTGCACCGTCCACCACACCGTGCCCGGACGCGACAGGTCCTCCGTCGGCGCCAGGTAGTAGATGCCCGACTCCGCCGGCGCGATCCGGCAGTCGATCCGCCGCAGCTCGGCCGGGATGTCGAAGTGCACCCCGTCCAGATCGTCGATCGCCTGCTCGGCCAGTTCCTGCAGCCACTCCCGGAACGCCTCCGCGCCCTTGACCCGGTAGGCCGGATCGGCGTCCAGCGCCGCGCGGACCACCGGCAGCGGCTCCCCCGGCAGGATCCGCTCGCCCGCGTTGTCCATCTCGGTCTCGATGCGGGCCAGTTCCTCCCAGCCCCACGCGTAGGTCTCCTCCAGGTCCGGCTCGGTCCCCAGGAAGTCCCGTACGCCCAGCCGGTACCGGTCGGCGCCCATCGCGTCCCGCACGGGCGCGTCACCCGCCAGGTCGCCCGTCAGATACTCCGCGAACTCCGCCAGCGCCGCCGACGCCGACGCCGCGGCGGCGTCCAGCCGCCCGCGCAGCGGACCGTCCCCGTGCCGCCCGGCCAGCTCCCGCAGGTAGGCGGGAACCTCCAGGCACCCGCGGGCGCTGCGGGCGACCTGCCGCCGCGCCGCCACCCGGCCCTGCCCGCGCGCCGCGTCCAGCCCCTCCCGCAGCCCCGCCAGCGTCCCGGGAAGGGCGCTCAGCCGCCCCAGCACCGCGTCCCAGTCGGTCGCCGCGCCCTGGTCGAGCAGCTCGATCGAGGTCCGCAACCGCTGGACGGGACCATCGGTGGTGTCCAGGAAACCGGACCGCGCCCCCGCCTCGTGCAACGCCAGATCGGTCTCCAGCCGCTCGCGCAGCACCGCCGCCGTGACCCGGTCCGCCTCGGCCGCGCCACCGCCCGAGCCACCGTCCGCGCCGGCTCCCGGACCGGACGGCGGGGGCACCGAACGGGAGGTGAGGCGATCGAGCTCGGCCAGCGTCGCGCGGGCCAGGTCGGCGCGCGCCGCGGCCCCGTCCGGGCTGTAGTCGGTCAGACGGGCGTCCTGCCCGGCGATCCCCATCATCGCCGCCAGACACGGGTCCAGGGCGGCGAACTCGTCCATGTACCGGTCGGCGAGATCATCCAGTGCGGTCATCCACTCAGGCTAAGCCTCACCGCACCAAATGGCGATCATGAGATTTCGGGGCGGCGCAGCGGCCCCGGATCACCGTGAGGCGTCCGCCGCGAGCCGTACGCCCAGCCCCACCAGGACCAGCCCCGACACCTGGTCCAGCCGGCGCCGCACCACCGGGCGCTCCAGCGCCCGCCGCGCCGCCGCCACCAGCCACACCACCGCCGTGTACCAGGCCAGGTCGATCAGCGCCCACAGCACCGAGAACACCACCAGCGCCACCGGCACCGACCAGCCGCCCGGCACGAACTGCGGCAGGAACGACACCGCGAACACCCCCGCCTTCGGGTTCGCGAAGTTGGTGACCAGGCCCAGCCGGTAACACCGCCACGCCGACACCCCGCCCGCACCGGCCGGATCCCCCGGGCCCGCGGCCGCATCCGGCCCCCCGGCCCCTTCCCCCGCCGCCTCCGACGCCGCCGCCCCGCGGCGCCGCCGCGCGCCCCACAGCGCCCGCGCCCCGAAGTACACCAGCACCGCCGCGCCCGCGATCCGCAGCCCGTCATAGGCCAGCCGCGACGCCGACAGCAGCGCCGACAACCCCGCCGCGGCCGCCAGCCCCCAGGCCAGCACCCCCGTCTCGTTCCCCAGGACCGTCGCCAGCCCCGCCCGCCGGCCGGCGCGCATCGACTGACGCATGATCACGACGGTGCTCGGGCCCGGCGCGACGGCGATCAGCACCGCCGCGCCCGTGAAAGCGATCAGAGTCTCCAGCATCCCCTCATGCTGCCCTACCCGCCCGAACCAACGCAGTCCGGGCACCCGGGCGAGGGCCCGCGCTCACACCGGGCCGCCGCCCCCACCGTCACCATCGGACGGCGGCGCCGTCGGCGGAACCGACGGCGGCGGCGACGGGCTCACCGGAGGCGGCACCGGCGACTGCGGCACCGGAGTCCGCGACGGCACCGGCACCTGCGGAGTCGGCTCCGGCGGCTGCGGCGGCGGCTCCTTCGCCCTCGGCTGGCACGCGAACAACACCCCCATCAGCAACGCCAGCACCAGCAAAGCCCCCGCCAGCGTCACCGTCGCCGCCACCAGGCTCCGCTCCGGCGGCCGCTCCCCCACCGGCACCGGCGCCACCATCCCCGGCGGCGGCCCCGGACGCTCCAACGCCGGCTCACCCGACCCCAGCCAGTACGGCTGAAAACCCGGCCCGCGACGCCGCCCGCCGCCCCACCGGCCCCGGAACACCCCGTCCAGCAGCACCGGCTCCAGGAACCTCTCGGCCCCCACACGCTCCGCCTCGTACACCGTCGCCACCCACGGCGCCGGCCCGTCCGGCTGCGCCGCCACCACCGGCGCCTCACCACCCGGCCCGCCGCCCCCCGGCACACCGGACGGCACCGCACGACGCCCCGCGCCCGGCACCGCCGCGTTGATCGCCGCCCGGAACCGGTCCCGCGCCGCGGCGTCACCCGCCGCGCCCTGGTTCAGCACGGCCACGCTCGCCCGCCGCCCCGCACCGTCCACGCCCAGGAACACGATCCCCGCCGGCGTCTCCGACAGACGCGCCGACAGGCGGTACGGCCCCAGCTGGGCGGGATCACCCGGGGGCAACGGCCTCGACATGGCCGCCACACTAACAACCGCACCGCCCCGGACACCCCCGCTACCCCGCCCCACCCCGAACAACCCGCCCCAAAGACCCGCGAACCGATCACCCACATCAGGCAGGTATCTCGCACTAACGGGTACAAGTGATCGCGTAGGGTCAGAAGGCGCCCGACCGGCACCCACGGCACCGCACACGACGGAACCCGCACGACAGCGAGGACTCCCAGATGACCATCACCGCCCACGATGCCGACGAGGCCGCGGCCCTGCTCCAGAGCACCGTCACCGAGGTCAAGAAGGTCATCGTCGGCCAGGAGCACATGGTCGAACGCATGGTCGTCGCCCTCCTCGCCCGCGGCCACTGCCTCATCGAAGGCGTCCCCGGCGTCGCCAAGACCCTCGCCGTCGGCACCCTCGCCCGCGTCGTCGGCGGCACCTTCGCCCGCCTCCAGTTCACCCCCGACCTCGTCCCCTCCGACATCGTCGGCACCCGCATCTACCACCCCTCCACCGAACAGTTCGACGTCGAACTCGGCCCCGTCTTCGTCAACTTCGTCCTCGCCGACGAGATCAACCGCGCCCCCGCCAAAGTCCAGTCCGCCCTCCTGGAGGTCATGGCCGAACGCCAGGTCTCCCTCGGGGGCAACACCTACCCCCTCCCCCGCCCCTTCATCGTCCTGGCCACCCAGAACCCCATCGAGTCCGAAGGCGTCTACCCCCTCCCCGAAGCCCAGCGCGACCGCTTCCTCATGAAGATCGACGTCCACCACCCCGCCGCCCACGAGGAACTCCAGATCCTCCAGCGGATGAGCGTCGACCCGCCCGAGGCCACCCGGCTCCTGGACACCGACCGCCTCGCCGCCCTCCAGCGCGCCGCCGAAGAGGTCTCCGTCCACGAGCTCATCGCCGACTACATCGTCCGGCTCGTCATGGCCACCCGCGAACCCGAGCAGTACCGCCTGCCCGACCTGCGCACCGTCATCGACATCGGCGCCAGCCCCCGCGCCACCCTCGGCCTGGTCTCCGCCGCCCGCGCCCTGGCCCTGCTGTCCGGCCGCGACTACGTCCTGCCCGACGACGTCCGCGCCGTCGCCGGCGACGTCATCGCCCACCGCCTCGTCCTCACCTTCGACGCCCTCGCCGACGGCGTCGACACCGCCGACGTCATCGCCCAGATCCTCGCCGCCGTCCCCCCGCCCCGGGTGGTGTGGAACCACGGCGCCGCGGCGGTGACCACCGCATGAAACCCCGCCGCCTCCACCACCCCGAACCCGCCGGCCGGCGCGCGGGAGACCGCGACGGCGACCTCGCCCACCTCGCCCCCGAACGCACCCTGCGCCGCCTCGAACTCCAGGTCACCCGCCGCCTGGACGGCCTCCTCAACGGCGAGCACCTCGGCCTGCTGCCCGGCCCCGGCACCGAACTCGCCGAAGCCCGCCTCTACCAGCCCGGCGAGGACGACGTCCGCCACATGGACTGGGCCGTCACCGCCCGCACCACCACCCCCCACGTCCGCGACCTCATCGCCGACCACGAACTCGAAGCCTGGGCCCTGATCGACCTCACCCCCAGCATGGACTTCGGCACCGGCACCCTCGTCAAACGCGACCTCGCCGTCGCCGCCCTCGCCGCCGTCGGCTTCCTCACCGTCCGCCTCGGCGACCGCGCCGGCGCCTACCTGCTGCACCGCGACGGCCTGCGCCGCTGGCCCGCCCGCACCGGCAAGGCCGCCTTCTACGCCCTCCTGCAGGCCGTCCTGGACGCCCGCCCCACCGGCGGCCCCGCCACCGGCACCGCGATGACCGGCGCCCGCGCCGGACTCGCCACCGCCACCGCCGGCGCCACCCCCCACGGCGACCTCGCCGCCGCCCTCACCTCCCTGGACCGCGGCCAGACCCGCCGCGGCCTCCGCGTCGTCATCTCCGACTTCCTCGCCCCCCTCGACGACCCCACCCCCGCAACCGGCCACCCCGACCGGTCCGGCCAACCCCCCTGGGAACGGCCCCTGCGCCGCCTCGCCGCCCGCCACCAGGTCCTCGCCATCGAGATCATCGACCCCCGCGAACTCGACCTGCCCGACGTCGGCCTCATCGAGATGGCCGACCCCGAGACCGGCGCCGTCCACGAGATCGTCCTCAGCCGCCGCGTCCGCGAACGCTACGCCGCCGCGGCCGCCGCCCAGCGCGAGACCACCCGCACCGCCCTGCGCCGCAGCGGCGCCCACCACCTCGTCCTGCGCACCGACCGCGACTGGATCACCGACATCGCCCGCTTCGCCCTCCGCCAGCGCCGCGCCGCCGGACGGCCCGTCACCACCGCCGGAGCGCGCCCATGACCTTCCTGTCACCCGAACGCCTCTGGCTGCTGTCCCTGCTCCCGCTGCTGGCCGCCGCCTACGTCCTGCTGCAGCTGCGCCGCGGCCGCTACGCCGTCCGCTTCACCAACCTGGCGCTGCTGTCCCAGGTCGCCCCCAGACGCCCCGGCTGGCGCCGCCACGTCGCCGCCGGGCTGTTCCTCATCATGATCCTGCTCATGATGGTCGGCTTCGCGCGCCCCGCCAGCTCGGTCAAGGTCCCCCGCGACCGCGCCACCATCATGGTCGCCGTCGACGTGTCCCTGTCCATGATGGCCAGGGACGTCTCCCCCACCCGCTTCGACGCCGCCAAGAGCGCCGCCAAGAAGTTCATCCGCGAGCTCCCCGCCCGCTTCAACGTCGGCGTCGTCTCCTTCGCCGGCAACGCCAACCTCGTCGCCGCCCCCTCCGCCGACCGCGACGCCGCCATCGCCTCCCTCGACCAGCTCGTCCTGGCCAAGCGCACCGCCATCGGCGAGGCCGTGTTCACCTCCCTGCAGGGCGTGCGGACCTTCGACGCCCAGGCCAGCCAGGACCCGCCGCCCGCCCACATCGTCCTGCTGTCGGACGGCGACAACACCACCGGACGCTCCGTCCAGGAGGCCATCGACGCCTCCCGCTCCGCCCACGTCCCCGTCTCCACCATCGCCTTCGGAACCCCCTACGGCACCGTCGACATCGAAGGCGAGACCACCAGCGTCTCGGTCAACAAGGAGACCCTCAAGACCCTCGCCGACAGCACCCAGGGCAAGTCCTACGAGGCCGCCGACGCCGGCCAGCTCGGCGAGGTGTACGCCAACATCGGCAGCTCCCTCGGCTTCAAGACCGAGCACCGCGACATCGCCGCCCGCTACACCGGCCTGGCGCTGCTGTTCGCCCTGGCCGCCGGCGGCCTGTCACTGGCCTGGTTCTCCCGCCTCCCCTGACCCCGCCCGTACCGCGGCGGACCGCTCCGGTACGGGAACGCCTCCGGCGCTGATACGGTCGGCCGACGTGGGGGATCACTACTTCGCCGAACGGCCCGGCGCCGCCGCCCGCCGCCGCACCGTCGACCTCGTCCTGCCCGACCTGCACCTGCGGCTGCAGACCGACAGCGGGATGTTCTCACCCGACCGCGTCGACCCCGGCACCCGCGTCCTGCTCGAAACCGTCCCTCCTCCCCCGCCGCACGGCGACCTCCTCGACCTCGGCTGCGGCTACGGCCCCATCGCCCTCACCCTGGCCAAACGCTCGCCGCAGGCGAGTATTTGGGGAGTGGACGTCAATCGGCGAGCGCTGGAGATCGCTGAGGTCAATGCCACCGCCGCCGGCCTTGACAATGTAAGGTTCGGCTTGGCGGACGAGATCGACCCCGACCTGCGGTTCGCCGCGATCTGGTCCAACCCCCCGATCCGCATCGGCAAGACCGCCCTGCACGACCTCCTCCTGGCCTGGCTCCCCCGCCTCACCCCCACCGGCCACGCCCACCTCGTCGTCCAGAAGCACCTCGGCTCGGACTCCCTGCACCGCTGGCTGAACGACCAGGGCCTGCCCACCGAGCGGATCGCCTCCCGCTCCGCCTACCGCGTCCTGCGCGTCTCGGCCCCGCCCCACTCCCCCGCCCAGCCGGACAGCCGCCCCGGATAACCTCCGGAAAGCCGCCAGCCCGCTCCGCGAGGTCGCCGACATCTGCCCCAGTGCGTTCGCTCAGTCGCGCATGCGAGGGGCGGAGTGTGCGGTCAGGATTCCGCGCGCCGGTCGATGCCGAGCGTGGCGATGAGGTCTTCGTGGAGCTCGAACCACACACGATGGCAGGAGTCGACGTCGGTGCGGTCGACCCAGTCGCCGTTCCCGGCTTGGGCGCGCGTCAGGGCCGCGGTGAATCGTTCGTCGTATCCGCGGAAGCGCGTGAGGACGCTTCCGAGTCGGTCCGTGAGTGGCGTGAGCGCACGGTCGATGCTCGCGAGCTCGGAGAGGACTCCGGCGTCCCACGCGGGGTCGGAGTGGTCGTTGACGGCGAGCCGATCGCCGGCGGCGGGCCGGAGTTGCCAGTCGGTGCAGGCTTGCCGCAGGAGGGCGTTCAGCGGGAGGAACCCGCGGTAGACGTCACGGACCTCGTCGGCGCCGCCGACGCGTGCGAGTTCGGCCGCGAGCCGGCACTCGTTCTCGGCCCTGCCCGTTGCGGTCAACGACCAGCCGCCACTGCCGGCGAAGGCGGTGTGCTCGACCCAGCCGCGTGCCTGGGCGTCGCGCAGCAGCTCTTTCGTTTCGGCCGCGTCGAGCCCGTATCGCTGCGCGAGAACGGGGGTGTCCGCGAAGCCGGTGATGCGCACGGCGTGCAGGACCAAGAGGTCGAGCGGAGAGGTCCGCGTCATGAGTCGGCGTCCTGTCGCGCCGTCAGGCGGGTGTAGCGCTGCTGGCACGCCTGCGGGGAGTTGAACCCCATCGCGTCGGCCATCTGCGCCCAGGTCAGTCCCGCACTCCGGGCTATGAACAGCAGGGCCGATTCGAGTCCTTCGACCTCCGCGCGTGCGGCTCGCAGGAGGGCCAGAGCGCTCAGGACGTCCTTCGGGTCCAGGTCGGCGCTGCGCCAGACGGCGTACTGGACGAGGTCGACAGCCGACGGCGGGACGGGCGAGGGCCGCCACGGACGGGCGTCGAGCGTGTCCGCGCCCAGGTCCAGGAGACGCTTGGACGCCTCCCGCTCACGCTGGGCATGGACGTGGTCGGCGTGCGCGATGTGAGTGAAGTCCTGCTTGCGCGACATGCGACCCATCCTGGATACTCAACAAAACGTTGTCAACTTTCCGTTGAAAGGCGCGAGCTGGTGATCGTCCCCCTCGTGGAGGCCGCCGCCGATACCTGCGGCGGCAAGGCCGGCGCGCTCGGCGCGCTGCTCCGCGCGGGCCTGCCGGTTCCCGACGGCTTCGTCGTCCCGTTCGCCGCCCACCTGGCCGCCGTCGGCGACCTGGGCCTCGACCGGTTCGCCGGCCGGCCGGACGATCTCGACGCGGCACGGCGGGCGATCCAGTCCCGCCCGCTCCACGCCACCGTGACCGACGCACTGGGGCGCGCGCTCGGCGAGCTCGGCGATCCGCCCGTGGCGGTCAGGTCATCGGCGGCGAACGAGGACACCGGCCAGGCGTCAGCCGCCGGTCAGTACGAGAGCTTCCTCGCCGTGCACGGAGTCAGCGAGGTCTCCGATGCCGTACGTGCCTGCTGGGCGTCGCTGCTGTCTCCACGTGCCATCGCCTACCAGGGCGCCTCCGGCCGCGACGACCGGTCGGCCCGGCTCGTGATGGCCGTCATCGTCCAACGCCATCTGGACGCCGAGGTGTCCGGAGTCATGTTCACACCAGCGGGCCCGAACGAGGCGACCCGGATCGAGGCGTCCTGGGGCCTCGGTCCCAGCATCGTCGGGGGCACGGTCACCCCTGACGCCTACCGCGTCGCCGAGGACGGGTCGAGCACACGTACCGTCGCGGACAAACGGACCCGCCTCGACCGGCGCGGCACGCGACTCGTCGTTCGCGACGTGCCCACCGGGTCCCGGCGCCAGCCCGCGATCGACGACGCGACCGCCGCGCACCTCGCCGACGTGGGCCGGGAGATCGCCGCCGAACTCGGCGGTCCGCAGGACATCGAGTGGGCGATCGCCGACGGCCGCACCTGGGTTCTGCAGGCACGGCCGGTCACCACCACGCCACCGCCACCACCGCCTTCCGGCGCCTCGGGCACTCCCTCGGCCGCCCTCACCGGAACACCGGGCAGCCACGGGACCGTGACCGGCACCGCCAGGATCGTCCGCGGTCCCTCCGACTTCGCGCGCGTGCACCCGGGCGACATCCTCATCTGCCCGTTCACCGACCCCGCCTGGACGCCGCTGCTGCGCATCGCCTCCGGTGTCGTCACCGAGACCGGAGGCGTGCTCTCCCACGCCGCGATCGTCGCTCGCGAGCACGCCATCCCCGCCGTCCTCGGCATCCCGAACGCGACGAGCAGGTTCCGCGACGACGCCGTCATCACCATCGACGGCGCCGCCGGCACCGTCACGGCGTCGAACGCCTGACCGGTGATCGAAAGGAGCCGGGATCGGGCCCGCACGGACCCGCGTCCCTGACCACCGATGACAACCCGGGCCTTCCGCCCACGATCGTGAGGTTCAACGACATGAGCCACCTCCCGGCCGGTCACTGGGCCGGGGCGGCGAATCCTCCGTTTCCGGCGAAGGCCAGCTTGGCGAAGCGCTCTCCGATGCGGCGGTGCGCGGCGGCGTCCGGGTGGAGCCGGTCCGGCAGCGGCAGCTCGGCGAAATCGGCCTCGCCGTAGAGTGCGCGGCCGTCGAGATAGTGCAGGTTCACGTCCCGCGCCGCCCGCTGCGCCACGATCCGGGCCAGCTCTCCGCGGATGACACCGAGGGTGAGATTCCCGTCCGCCGCCTCCGCCGGATCCCCCGCGGCGCGGAACCTCAGCCGGCCGCGTCCCAGCTCACTCGCGTCGAGCCGGGTGGGGCCGGGTGTGTCCTCATGGATGGGACACAGGATGGGCGACACGACCAGCAACGGGACCGCCGGGTGCCCCTCGCGGACGGTGTCGAGGAAGCCGTGGACGGCGGGGGTGAAGGCGCGCAGCCGCATCAGGTCGGTGTTCACCAGGTTGATGCCGATCTTGATGCTGATCAGGTCGGCGGGAACGTCGCGCATGGCGCGGGCGGTGAACGGATCGAGCATGGCGCCGCCGCCGAAGCCCAGGTTGACCAGGTCCACACCGCCGAGAGAGGCGGCGAGGGCGGGCCAGGTGGCGGTGGGACCGTCCGCGTCCGACCCGTGGCTGATCGAGCTGCCGTGGTGCAGCCACACGCGGCGGCCCGGATCCGGGGCGGGCTCGACGGGAGCGTCGGTGCGCAGGGCGATGAGCTCGGTGGTCTCGTTGTGCGGCAGCCAGATCTCGATGGTCTTGGCGTCGCCGGACAGGCCGGAGAAGCGGACGGTACCGGACGTCCCGGACCGCGCCTCGGCCGTGCCGGCGACCATGTCGATGGTCAGGGTGTTGCCGCCCGGCACACCGCCCCGGCCGGCGGGCCGTCCGTCCACGAGCAGCTCGTACACTCCGCCGGGACGAGGCGGAGCACCCGTGTAGACGCGTTTGGTGGGCAGCGCCTCCAGTTCGACGGCGGTGGCCCGGGTTCGGAACACCAGTCGCACGCCGGACGGCTGGGACTCGGCCAGGGCCAGTTGCCCGTCGGCGCACTGGGCGCGCGCCCAGGCGGGCAGCCGGTGCGGCAGCACCCCGTGCTCGGTGCGCTCCACGTCCAGCGCCCCCCGCAGAAGGTCCGCCGTGACGGGCGTGGTGATCCAGCGGTGCTCGGCGGTCATGGTCCCTCGCCCTCTCGGCCCGTCAGGTCGCGGGCCAGGCGCGCAGCAGGGCGTCCAGGGCGTCCATGATCCGCGTCCAGGTCTCCTGCGTGTCGGGCGCGCTGTGGTCGAACCCGCCGCCCAGCTCCAGGCTGACGTAACCGTGGAAAACGCTCCCCAGCAGCCGGACGGCGTGCGTCTGGTCCGGCTCCGCCAGGTCGTAGCCGCGAAGGACCGCCCGCGTCATCCGCGCGTGCCTCGCGCCCGCGCTCGCGGCGGCCGCCGCCGCGTCGAGCCTCATCTGCGCCGCGGCGTAACGGCCGGGATGCTCGCGGGCGTAGTCGCGGTAGACGCCCGCCAGGGCCGCGAGCGCGTCCCTGCCCGCCCGGCCGGCCAGCGCCGCGTCACCCCGGTCGGCCATCTCCGCCAGGGCGAGCAGGGCGATCCGGGTCCTGAGGTCGTGGGAGTTCTTCACGTGCGAGTACAGGCTCGCGACCTTGACGTCGAAGCGCCTGGCCAGCTCCGAGACGGTCACCTGGTCGAACCCGACCTCATCGGCCAGCTCCGCCCCCGCCCGGGCCAGCCGATCGGTCGTCAGACCCGCGCGCGCCATACCGCCCCCTCGCTCGTACGAGCAGTATGCAGTTGCCTAAGATGTTTAGGCAAATTCCCTAAGGCTATGGCCGTTCGGACGGCCCGGCCATCGGCCTGTTTGCCAGAACCGCAACGAAACTCGCGGAGACCGGGCCCCCGGAGCCACCATCGACCCCGGAGGCATCCGAACCGCGCACCGAGGAGAACCGCATGACCGACGACCACGCCCAGATCTGGGACGAGCGCTACTCCGAGAGCGACCAGATCTGGAGCGGCGCCCCCAACGCCGCCCTGGTCCGGGAGACCGAGGGCCTCACCCCCGGCACCGCACTGGACGTCGGCTGCGGCGAGGGCGCCGACGCGATCTGGCTCGCCGGACGCGGCTGGCGCGTCACCGCCGCCGACATCTCACGTGTCGCGCTGGAACGCGCCGCCGCGACGGCCCGCGAGCAGGGCGTCGCCGACCGCGTCGACTGGCAGCACCACGACTTCGCCGCGTCCTTCCCCGCCGGGACCTACGACCTGGTGTCCGCGCAGTTCCTGCACTTCCACGGAGACTTCCCCCGCGAGGACATCCTGCGCACCGCCGCGAAGGCCGTCGCGCCCGGCGGCATCCTCCTGATCACCGGGCACTGCGACTTCCCCGCCTCCGAGGAGCACGACCACGCCGACGTCCACTTCCCCACGCCCGAGGAGATCATCGACGCCCTCGCCCTGCGCGACGGGCGATGGGAGATCCTGCGCGCCGAGGAGCACGAGCGCGTCCAGACCCGTCCCGGCGGCAGGCCGGAACCACGGACCGACAACACGGTCAAGGCGCGCCGTCTCCCCCACTGACCGCGAACCGGCCGCCGTACCCGCGCCGGAGGTCTCCCGCGACGGCCCGACGGCACGGTGTTCAGCGGGCGGTGCGCTCCATCAGCGCGGCGAACTCCGCCAGGGAGATCTTCCCGTCGTGGTTGGCGTCGGCAGCGACGACGACCTCCACCGCGCGCGTCTCGGTGATCCCCTGGCCGAGCGCGCTCATCAGGTTCTTCAGCTCGGCCGTGGAGATGTAACCGTCACCGTCCACGTCCACGAGTTCGAACGTCGCCCTGTAGTCGTTCACGTCGGCCATGGAGGTCCTTTCCGGATGAGGCGATCGGGATGATCGATCGCCGCGCCGACGCTAGCACCGCCCGATGCCTTTACGTAGTAAGGTTCAGCCGGTCGCGGGCCTCCGCCATAATCGGACGGTGCGCCGCGAGTACGAGTTCCTCGACCACCCCGGGCCGATCCCCTTCGCCCACCGCGGCGGCGCGGGCGGGCGGCCCGAGAACTCCATGGCCGCCTTCCAGCGCGCGGCCGACCTCGGCTACCGCTACCTGGAGACCGACGCCCACGCCACCGCGGACGGCGTCGTCGTCGCCTTCCACGACCGCACCCTGGACCGGGTCACCGACCGCACCGGCGCCATCGCCCGCCTCCCCTACGCCGAGGTCGCCCGCGCCCGCATCGGCGGCACCGAGCCCATCCCCCGCCTGGAGGACGTCCTCGGCTCCTGGCCCGACGCCCGGGTCAACATCGACCTGAAGGACGCCCCCGTCATCGGGCCCCTCGCCCGGACGCTGCACCGCACCAACGCCTGGCACCGGGTGTGCATCACGTCCTTCTCCACGCGGCGCCTCGCGCAGATGCGCGCCCGGCTGCCCCTGTTCACCGACCGGGACGTGTGCACCGCCCTCGGCCCGCGCGGGCTGATGGCGCTGCGCGCCAAGTCCTACGGCGGCCCGGCCGCCAAGCTGGTCCGGCTGGCGGCCACCGGCGTCGCCTGCGCGCAGGTCCCCTACGGCCTCGGCCCCGTCCCCTTCGTCACCGAGGCGTTCATCGCCCAGGCCCACGAGCTCGGCATGAAGGTCCACGCCTGGACGGTCAACGACCCGTCGGCCATGCGGCGCCTGCTGGACATCGGCATCGACGGGATCATGACCGACGAGCTGGTCACCCTCCGCCACGTCATGGCCTCGCGCGGCCTGTGGGTCCGCTCCCCCGGCCGGGCGCCGGACCGCCGCGACGTTCCGCCGGCGGAGGACGAGCAGGCCACCGGCACCGGGAACGACTGACCTCCCTCACACGGCCGGCGCGTTCCGGAGGAATGTTCTCCAGCGCCAGGCCGGCCACCCGGTCACCGAGCCGCGTGCCCTCGTCCCCGGCGCCGAGGATCTCGGTCGCGGGCGCGGCGCGCCGGGTCAGCGGCCGAAACCCGGGGGCCGCGGGGGGCCGGGGGGACGATACTCGGCCGCGATGCGCAGCGGCGCGGGCTGCGGGCGGTCGGGCGGCGCCGCCGGGCCCGTCTGGGTGAGGTCGTACCGCCCGGCGCGCAGGCTCTCCAGCAGTTCCAGGTCCTCCGCCGACACCAGGGCAGCCATGATCTTGCCGCGGCGGGTCAGCGCGACGCGCTCCCCCGTGTAGGCGACCCGGTTCACCAGATCGGCGAACTCCTTGCGTGCCTCCGTCACCGGCTTCTCCACGTTGTTCATCGTATAGCGAACTCCCCTGGTCCTCCGTGGCGCACGCCTGTACGCTCCGTCTGCGTACAGAGCGTACGTTCTGTACAGTTGATCTCCAGGAGGGTCCATGTTCGACGCCACGCGGGGCGGCAGTCCCGAGCCCCGCCCCGAGCCGTCCCGGCCGCAGACGTTCACCGGGAGGTCGCGGGCCTCGGTCGCCGCGCCGCCCCTGCCCGACGGGCAGCTGTCCGAGCGGCTGCTGGCCCAGCGGATCCTGTTCCTCGGGTCCGAGATCGACGACGAGGTCGCCAACCGCGTCAACGCGCAGCTGCTCCTGCTCGCCGCGCGGGACGAGCGGCGCGACATCACCCTGTTCATCAACTCCCCGGGCGGCGTCGTGGACGCCGGCATGGCGATCTACGACATGATGCAGTTCGTCCCCAACGACGTCTCCACGGTCGCGATGGGCATGGCCGCCTCCATGGCGCAGACGCTGCTGTGCGCCGGCGCGCCCGGCAAGCGGTACGCGCTGCGGCACGCGCGGGTGATGATGCACCAGCCGCACGGCGGCATCGGCGGCACCGCGTCCGACATCAAGATCCAGGCCGAGCAGTCGCGGTACCTCAAGCGGACCCTGGCCGAGCGGACCGCGTTCCACACCGGCCAGCCGCTGGAGCGCATCGAGGCCGACGGCGACCGCGACCGCTGGTTCACCGCCGAGCAGGCCCGCGAGTACGGCATGGTCGACCGCGTCGTCGACACCACCGACCGGGTGGGATCGTGACGCGGGCGGACGGCCGCTACCTCGTCCCCTCGTTCGTGGAGCGGACGGCGTACGGGGTCAAGGAGTCCACCCCCTACAACAAGCTGTTCGAGGACCGGATCATCTTCCTCGGGGCGCCCGTCGACGACACCAGCGCCAACGACGTCACCGCCCAGCTGCTGGCGCTGGAGGGCATGGACCCCGACCGGCCCATCGCCCTGTACATCAACTCCCCGGGCGGGTCGCTGACGGCGATGATGGCGATCCACGACACGATGCGGTTCATCCGCCCCGAGGTCGAGACGACCTGCGTGGGGCAGGCCGGGTCGGCGGCGGCGATCCTGCTCGCCGCCGGGACCCCCGGCAAGCGGGCCGCGCTCGTCAGCTCCCGGATCCTGCTGCACGAACCCGCCGTCGACGTCTCGCGCGGGCAGTCCAGCGACCTGGAGATCCAGGCGCGGGAGGTGCTGCGGCTGCGCGCGCAGATCGAGGCGATCATCGCCGAGGCCACCGGCCGCGACGCCGCCACCGTCCGCCGCGACCTGGACCGGGACCGCTATTTCACCGCACCGGAGGCCAAGGAGTTCGGGCTGATCGACCACGTCCTGGTATCGCGCGACTGACGCCCACGGCGCCGTCGCCTCCCCGTGGACGACGCGGCGCGCGCAATCGGCAGGATTGGATCGCGCCCTGGACGGGAATCTTGTCACGGTTACCAGCGTTGGTCAGAGCAAGACCGCAAGCCGTCTGGGAGGCACGTGACGATGGCCGAGCGCGCACTTCGCGGCACCCGACTCGGAGCGACGAGCTACGAGAACGATCGCAACACCGATCTGGCCCCACGGCAAGAAGTGGACTACACCTGCACGAAGGGCCACCGGTTCACCGTGACGCTCGCAGCCGAGGCCGAGGTGCCGATGACCTGGGAATGCCGCAGCTGCGGCGCCACGGCACTGCGGGTCGACGGTGAGCTGCCCCAAGCCAAGAAGGGGAAGCCGCCGCGGACCCACTGGGACATGCTCATGGAGCGGCGGACTCTCGAGGACCTGGAGGAGGTCCTGGCCGAGCGGCTGGAGATCCTGCGGGCGGGGCGCAGGAAGTCCGCGTGACCCGCTGACGCCCTCAGTGTGAGGACGGGCCCGCATCGCCGGCGCGATGCGGGCCCGTTCACGTTCCCGAGGCCGATCCCCCGGTTCGTCTCTCATCCCCGTCACCAGCCGCGCGGCGATCTCGGCGTCGGTCAGGCCCTCGTGCCACCGGCACGATGGTCTCCCGGGGCGTCGGCGCCCCCGGCGACCCCGATCAAGCGGTGGGCGACGGCGATCGACAGCGGCGGGTCAGGAGCGGGGCGGGGCGCCGTCGGCGTCGTCGTCGATCACCTCGCCGCGGACGACCGGGCCGCGCGGCGCTTCCGCGCCGTCCCGCCCGGACGCTCCCCCGAACGGGCCGAACCCGTCGAAGCCGGGCCCGAAACCGGCCCGGAAACCGGCGTCGCGGCCCTCGCCCGCGGGGCCGGGCGGGAACCCCGGCGGGAACGCCGTCCTCGACCGCGCGCCCGCCAGCCGCACCCGCCGCGCGCCGTAGCGGGCCAGCGCCCGCCGCACCAGCGGCCGGGTGAAGGGGAGCACGAACGCGAACCCGAACACGTCGGTGACGAAACCCGGGGTCAGCAGCAGCACCCCGCCGACCAGGACCAGCGCCGCGTCCGCCAGCTCACGGTCGGGCAGCGCGCCGGACCGGAAGGTCTCCTGGAGGCCCCGCCAGGCGCGGCGGCCCTCCCGGCGGACGATCCAGCCGCCCAGCAGGCTCTCGGCGACCAGCAGCGCGACCGTCGGCCACGCGCCGATCACCTGCCCGACCTGGATGATCACGTAGATCTCCACGACGGGCATCAGCAGGAACGCCAGGACCAGTGCGAGCGGCAGCATGGCTCCATCTTCGGGTAGCGGAAGTGCCTCCGCTCCTTCCAACGCCAGGACGGGCCCGAACGTTTCCCGGCCGGGCGCGGGTCGGCGCCCGGTACGGGTCAGCGCCCGGTGCGGGGAGGGCGCGGGGCCCGGAGCCTGCCGACGCGGTCCGACACGCCCCACTGGGTGATGCGCACCGCCGCCTCGGCCATGACGTCCCGGCTCATCTTGCTGGTGCCGTGGACGCGCTCCACGAACGTGATCGGCACCTCCACGACCCGCAGGCCCTGGTGCAGCGCGCGCAGCGCCAGGTCGATCTGGAAGCAGTACCCGCGCGACTCGACGCCGTCCAGGCCGATCTTGTCCAGGGTCGCGGCGCGGAACGCCCGGAAACCCCCCGTGGAGTCGTGCAGGTGGATGCCCAGCATCAGCCGCGCGTAGGTGTTGGCCCCGCGCGAGAGCGCCTCGCGCCGCTTGGGCCAGTTCAGCACCTTGCCGCCCGGCACCCAGCGGGCACCGATCACCAGGTCGGCGTCGCGCAGCGCGGCGAGCAGCCGGGGCAGCTCCTCGGGCTGGTGGGAGCCGTCGGCGTCCATCTCGACCATGACGTCGTAGCCGTGCTCTGCCGCCCACCGGAACCCGGCGATGTAGGCGGCGCCGAGCCCCTGCTTGCCGGTGCGGTGCAGGACCCGGACCCGCTCGTCCGCGGCGGCCATGGCGTCGGCCAGCGCCCCGGTGCCGTCGGGGCTGGCGTCGTCGACGACCAGCACGTCCACCTCCGGCGCCGACTCCCGCACCCGCCGGGTGATGCCCTCGATGTTGTCCCGCTCGTTGTACGTCGGGATGATCACGAGCACCCGGCCGAGGTCGGCTGGGATCTCCATCGCTGTCAATTCCCCTCGTTCTTTGTGGACGTGACCCGCGCGGCCGCGCACACCGCCCCGAGACCCAGCGCGACGAGCACCCACTCGGGGACCTCGCCGATCCGGTCCGAGAGCGTGCGCGACGTGCGCGCCGGCACGCGGGCCACCTGGATGTCGGGCTCGAACTCCCGCGACCTGTCGACCATCCGCCCGTCCGGGGCGACGATCGCGCTGATGCCGCTCGTCGCGGCAACCAAGATCGTACGGCCATGCTCCACCGCGCGCAGCCGGGACATCGCGATCTGCTGCGGCGGCAGGCTCGTCCGGCCGTAGGTGGCGTTGTTGGTCTGCACGACGAGCAGGTCACCGCGCGCGACGTCGCGGACCTCCCGGTCGTAGGCGACCTCGAAGCAGATCACGTCGCCGATGTCGACCGGGCCGAGCCGCATCACGCCCGACCGGGTGCCCTTGGCGAAGTCGCGCGGGATCCGCTCGAACCGCTTGATCAGCTTGGTCAGGACGTCCCGGAACGGCAGGTACTCCCCGAACGGCACCGGGTGCCGCTTGACGTAGTAGTCGCCGGGGCCGCCGCGCGGGTCCCACACGATGCCGCGGTTCTCGACCTTGCGCCGGTCGGGGCTGTCGGTCAGCGCGCCGACCAGGACGGGCACGCCGACGTCCCGCACGGCGCCGTCGATGGCGGCGTAGGCGTCGGGCTCGGTGTAGGGGTCCAGGTCGCTGGCGTTCTCCGGCCACACCACCAGCTCGGGCCGCGCGACCTTCCCGGCGCGGACCATGGCGGCCAGCTCGTGGGTGCGCTGGACGTGGTTGTTCAGCACGGCCTTGCGCTGGCCGAGGAAGTCCAGGCCGAGCCGCGGGACGTTCCCCTGGATCACCGCGACGGTCACCGGGCGCCCGGCGGTCGGGGTGGGCAGCAGCGCCCCCGCCCCGAGGATCGCGACGATCATGGCGAGGGCGGCCGCGACGGGCACGGCCGCCTTCCGGTACCCGCGCGGCCAGGACTCACGGCCCTCCACACGGGGGTCCTGATCGGCGGCGGGCTCACCGGGCTTCTCACCGGCGAGGTCACCGGACGCTTCGGCGGCCGGGACGAGCGCGGAGCCGCTGTCGGGTGCCTCCTCGCGCCGCGCGCGGACGCGCAGGACCGCGACGGCGGCGCAGGCGAGCAGCCCGCCGACCAGCGCGGTCAGGAACGTGACCAGGGGCGCGCCGCCCAGGGCGGCGTAGGGCGTCAGCGGCGTCGCGGTCTGGCTGAAGGCCAGCCGCGCCCACGGGAAGCCCCCGAAGGGGAAGCGGCCGCGCAGGGCCTCCTCGCCCACCCACAGCGCGGCGGTCCACACCGGCCATCCGGGAAGCCGGCCCGCCAGCGCGATCCCCGCGCCCAGCGGGAGGAAGTAGGCCGCCTGGACGAGGCTGAGCAGCACCCACCCGTCCGGGCCGATCTTGATGATGCCGTCCAGCACGGGCAGGAAGAACGCGGCGCCGCCCACGAAACCCAGCCAGGCGCCGGTGCGGGGCCGCAGGCCGCGGATCGCGAGGGTCAGCAGCGCGACGCCCACCGGGGCGGCAGGGGTGAGGTCCAGCGGCGGGAAGGCCGGCCACATCACCAGTCCGGCGGCCAGCGCCAGCAGCGTGCGCGGCCGGCCGGCGCGGCCGCCGCGGAGCATCCGGGCGAGCCGGCCCGGACGGGCGGGCGGCTCCGGGGAGGACGGCGCCGCAGTGGTGCCCGGGGTGGTCCCCGCGGTGGCCGCGGTGGGCGGCTCGGCGCCCGGTCCCGCGGCCCCAGGCCGTTCCGGGAGGGTCTCCTGGGCCAACTCCACACCTCGCTCGCTCGATCCCACTGGCGGGAACGCTACCGGCCCGTGGCCGCCACGGCGAGCACACGCCCGGCTTGGGTGTCCATCATCGTCCCACCGGGACGTGTCCGTCCCGTCGGCAGACAAGCCACAACCGGCTCGAACAGGTTCTTTTCAGTATCCGTCCCGAAAGGGCCTGCCCGGAGCGGATCGGAGAATGCAGATCGGAGAATGCCGCGGCCGCCTGAGGCGTGCGGCCGCGGTGATACCAGGGCGATGGCGCGGGACCGGGGGGCGCACCTTGGCGGGCGCGAGGCTTTGGAGGCGGAGGACGCGCGGTGCGGGGCCGACACGGAAGAGGGCCCGTGACATCCATCGGGCCGGAGCCGTCCCACAGGCGGTGAGAGCGGGCCTCCGTTTTCTACTGGATGTCCGGGCCCTTCCCGGGTCCAAGCCCCCGCACGATCGGGCGGCTCCGCTCGGACACGGCTTCCGGATCACCGCACTGGTTCGGACGGGCGGGGCGTGATCCGCATCCGTCCCGTCACGGCGCGGTGCCCGGTGGCGCCTCGGGCGGCCGATCGGTGAGTCCCGTGCTGGACTGCAGCAAAACTACCGGCTTCCGCCGCCTTGTCAACCGCCGCATGTTCTGCGGCGACTCCGTGTTTTCCCAGCTCAGCGCCATGATCGTGACGCGCCGTCCGGTCGGTGGCGACGCACGGCGATCACGAAGGGGGATCGGGCCCGGGGACGGAGGCGGGGGCGGGGGCGGGATCAGGCGCCGGGTCCGGGGACGACGACGGTCCCGGTGGCGGTGACCGCCACGACCGGCTCGGCGAGGACCTCGGCGGCCGACTCGCCCTTGTCCGGGCGGCCCCGGCACACCACCCGGGCCTCGAACTCCAGCGTGCGGCTGCGGGTCCCGACGCGGGTGACGACGGCGGTGGCCTCCAGCACGTCACCGGCCCGGACGGGCGCGCGGAACTGCACGTCGGAGTAGGAGGCGAACAGCCCCTCGTCACCGTCGGCGCGGATGCACACCTCCGTGGCCACGTCCCCGAACAGGCCCAGCATGTACGCGCCGTCGACGAGCTCGCCGCCGTAGTGGGCGTGGGAGTAGGGGACGTAGCGGCGGTGGGTGACGGTCAGGCCCTCGCGGTGGTCGTTCATCGGTCGTGCTCTCCTTCGTCGCGATCGTCCTCGTCCGGCGCGCTCCCGTCCGGCGCGGGGTCGCCCCGCCCGCCGCCGGCGAGGGACTCGCCGGGAAGCAGGGCGTGGACGATGTAGGCGGCCACCTCGGCGGGCGTGGTCCCCTTGCCGAAGATCCGGTCGACGCCCAGGTCCTGCTCGGTGACGGTGTCGAACCGGGGCCCGCCGACCACCAGCAGGGGCCGTCCCATGCCCGCGGCGACGGCGGTCGGGTACTCGGCGTGGAACGCGGCGGCCATCTGCTTGGTGTTGTGCAGGTGGGCGTTCCTCTGCGTGACGACCTGGGAGACCAGCACGGCGTCGGCGTCCTCGGCCTTGGCGCGCTCCACGAGTTCGGCGACGGTGACCTGGGCGCCCATGTTCACGACCTGGATCTCGCGGTAGTACTCCAGGCCCTTCTCCCCCGCGAAGCCCTTGACGTTCAGGATCGCGTCGATGCCGACGGTGTGGGCGTCGGTGCCGATGCAGGCCCCCACCACCACCAGCCGCCGGTTCAGGGCCCGGCGGATCGCCAGGTTGACCTCCTTGGCGGTCAGCAGCGGGTACTCGCGCTCCTCGGGCACGGGGATGGAGGCGTAGTCGATGAGATGGCCGACCCTGCCGTACACGATGAAGAAGGTGAAATGCGGCCCCATCGGCTTGGCGTGCACCACGCTGGCCGGGTCCAGGCCCATCTTCCCGGCCAGTTGCAGCGCCGCGGCGTCGGCGCGGCGGCCCGCCGGAATGGGAAGCGTGAACGACATCTGCACCATGCCGTCGCCGGTGGTGTCGCCGTAGGGGCGGATGACCTGCCGGGTGTCGGCGGGCTCGGCCGGGGCCTGTGTTCCGGGGATCTCGACGGTCATGCCGGCACCTCCTGCTCCGCGTGGCCGCGGTCGGCGTGCGGGTCCTCGGTGTCGAGGATCTCGATGGCGGGGTTGAAGTAGCCGGCGGCGCGCTCGACGACGCCGTCCAGGCCCTTGCCCGCGTCCGGCGGGCGGCGGGTGACCCCGAAGGTGCCCTCGGCGATCGCGGTGAGCAGGCCGTCGTCGCAGACGCGCTCCAGCAGCTCGACCGACTCGGCGAGGACCTGCTTGGCGCGCCGGACGAGCATGCCGTCCGGGCGGGGCATGAAGTCCTCGGCCAGGCCGCCGCAGGCGTCGCGGACGTAGCGGACGTTCTCCAGCGCGAGGTCGCGGTCCGACAGCCAGGGGGTGTGGATGCCCTCGGTCATCATCCCGATCAGGATGATCGACTGGCCGGTCATCACCCCGGCGAGGTTGAAGAAGGCGTCCAGCAGGTAGCCGGCGAAGATGTTGCCGGTCATGTGCTTGGTCGGCGGCATGTACTTCAGCGGCGCGTCCGGGAACAGCTCCCGCACCAGCTGGGCGTGCGCCAGCTCCAACCGGAACGACTCGGGGACCACCGGGTTGATCTCGAAGGCGTGGCCGAGGCCGAGCTGGGCGTCGGCCAGGCCCGCCTCGTGCCCGAACCGCTCGTTGAGCAGCTGGCTCACGATGACGGTGTGCGCGGCGTCGACCGCGTCGGCGGTGGTGAGGTAGTTGTCCTCGCCGGTGTTGATGACGATCCCGGCGCGGGCGTGGATCTGCCGCGAGAATCGCTGGTCGATGAACGTCCGGCGGGGGTTGATGTCGCGGAAGATGATCCCGTACATGCAGTCGTTGAGCATCATGTCCAGCCGCTCGAGCCCGGCGAGCGTCGCGATCTCGGGCATGCACAGGCCCGAGGCGTAGTTGGTCAGCCGGACGTAGCGGCCCAGCTCGCGGGACACCTCGTCCAGCGCCGCGCGCATCAGCCGGAAGTTCTCCTGGGTGGCGTAGGTGCCGGCGTAGCCCTCCCGGGTGGCGCCCTCGGGGACGAAGTCCAGCAGCGACTGGCCGGTGGAGCGGATCACCGCGACGACGTCGGCCCCCTCGCGGGCCGCCGCCTGCGCCTGGGGGATGTCCTCGTAGATGTCGCCGGTCGCGACGATCAGGTAGACCAGCGGCCGGGGCGGGTCCTCGGCGTCGCCCGCCGGCAGCGCGGCCAGCAGCCGGTCGCGCTCGGCGCGGCGCCGGTCGACGCGCGCGACCCCGTCCCGG
>NZ_CAACVB010000123.1 GCF_900659635.1 Actinomadura roseirufa
GGCTGGAGTGACTGGAGTTCAGACGTGTGCTCTTCCGATCTGAACGCCGGACCCGCCAGGTCCAGCACCTGCCGCCCGGTGCGCGTCGAGGCCGTCCGCTGCTCCCGGCCGAGCTTGATCGCCTGGAGCGCGCGGTCGGCCGCGACGACGCCGTCCCAGTCGCCCGCCGTCACCGCCCGGTGCGCCAGCGCCAGCGCCGCCGCGTCGGCGGTGCCCGCCGCCCGCACCAGGCCGGCCACCAGGTCCCGGAGGGCGCCGCCCGCCGGCAGCCCCAGCTGGACGTGGCCCTCGATCCCGTGCGAGAGCGTGTACAGCCCGCTCGGGAAGCCGGAGTCGGTGAGCTGGAGCTGCGCGAGCAGCGGTTCGAGACCGGCGGTCATGCGATGAAGTACAGCCGGTTCAGCGGCAGCCGCTCGGCGGGCTCGATGGTGACCGGCTCCCCGTCGACGGTGACCCGGTAGGTCTCCGGATCCACCCTCACCTCCGCGAGCGTCGAGTTGCGCAGCATGTGCCGCTTGTCGACGGTGCGGCACTGCCGCACCGGCCGGATGATCCGCTCCAGCCCGAGCCGTTCCGGGACGCCCGCCGCGATGGCCGCGTCCGACATGAACGTCACGCAGGTCTCGCGCAGCGCGCGGCCGCAGGCGGCCCACCCGGGACGCAGGCGGACCGGCTGCGCCGTCGGCAGCGAGGCGTTCGGGTCGCCGGTCTGCGCCCACGAGATCAGCCCGCCCTTGACCACGAGGAACGGCTTGGCGCCGAACGAGTGGACCGGCCACAGCACGATGTCGGCGAGCCTGCCGTCCTCCAGCGAGCCGATCGTGTCGGCCATCCCGCTGGTGCGGGCCGGGTTGATCGTGAGCTTGGCCAGGTAGCGCAGCACGCGGTGGTTGTCGTTGCGGTCCGAGTCCTCGGGCAGCGGACCGCGCTTGTCCTTGCAGTGGTGCGCGACCTGGAACGCCCGGGTGAACGACTCGCCGACCCGCCCCATCGCCTGCGAGTCCGAGCCGATGATGCTGATGATCCCGAGATCGTGCAGCACCGTCTCGGCCGCGATGGTCTCGGCGCGGACGCGGCTCTCGGCGAACGACAGGTCCTCCGGGACGTCGTAGCTGAGGTGGTGGCAGACCATCGTCATGTCCAGCAGCTCGTCCGCCGAGTTCTTCGTGTACGGGAGCGTCGGGTTGGTCGAGGCGGGCAGCACGTTCGGCTCCGAGGTGATCCGCAGGATGTCGGGGGCGTGCCCGCCGCCCGCGCCCTCGGAGTGGTAGGTGTGGACGGCCCGGCCGTTGATCGCGCCGATCGTGTCCGCCACGAAGCCGGCCTCGTTCAGCGTGTCGGTGTGCAGGGCGATCTGCACGTCGTGGTCGTCGGCGACGCGCAGCGCGCAGTCGATGACCATGGGCGTCGTGCCCCAGTCCTCGTGCACCTTCAGCCCGCACGCGCCGGCCCGCAGCTGCTCGTCCAGCGGTCCCGGCAGGCTGCCGTTGCCCTTGCCGTAGACCGCGACGTTGATCGGGACGTCCTCGTAGGCCTGCAGGACGCGGGCGATGTTCCACGGGCCGGGCGTGCAGGTCGTCCCGCGGCTGCCGTCGGCCATGCCGGTGCCGCCGCCGATCAGGGTGGTGACGCCGTTGCTCAGCGCGTGCCGGGCCTGCTCCGGCGTGATGAAGTGGACGTGGCTGTCGAGCGCGCCCGGGGTGGCGACGAGGTTCTCCCCGGAGATCACCTCGGTGCCCGGTCCGATGATCAGCCGCCGGTCCACCGCGTCCTGGGTGTGCGGGTTGCCGGACTTGCCGATCCCGGCGATCCGGCCGTCCTTGATCCCGATGTCGCCCTTGACCACGCCCAGCACCGGATCGATGATCACGGCGTTGGTGATCACGGTGTCCAGCGCCGTCGTGGCGTTGAGCGAGGCCGGGTCCGCGGACATGCCGTCCCGGGCCGTCTTGCCGCCGCCGTACTGCGACTCGTCCCCGTAGTGGCCCTCGCAGTGGTCCTTCTCCACCTCCACGACCAGGTTGGTGTCGCCGAGGCGGAGGCGGTCGCCCACGGTGGGGCCGTACATGCTCGCGTACTTCGCGCGGGAGATCGAGGTCATCGCCGGTCGCCCTCCGTCCCGCCGGGCCGCTCGTGCGTCCCGCCCGACCCGGCCGAGTCGCCGGAGCCGCCGTCCTCGGGCTCGTCGAGATACCCGCGCGCCCGCATCCTGGCGAGCGCCTCCTCCCGCGCGGCGGCGGAGCGGATGCTCCCGTTGAGCAGGCCGCCGAACCCGATGATGCGCATCCCGCCGCCGTAGGCGACCAGCCGCACCCGCTTGGTGTCGCCCGCCTCGAACCGCACGGCGGTCCCGGCGGGAATGTCCAGCCGCATCCCGAAGGCCCGCGTCCGGTCGAACCGCAGCGCCCGGTTGACCTCGAAGAAGTGGAAGTGCGAGCCGATCTGGACGGCGCGGTCGCCGGTGTTGTGCACGGTCAGCGTCTCCGCGTGGCGCCCGGCGTTGATCTCGATGTCCCCCGGCGCGTAGATGTAGACGTCATCGGCCATGGCGGGCCGCCCCCCTCAAGCGTTCGTCCCCGGGTTCGCGCGCGGCGCCGTGTGGTGCAGCGCCGTGTGGTGGCGCGGGGCGCCGGGGCGTCATGACCCGCCGCCGACGGGGTCGTGGCAGGAGACGAGCTTGGTGCCGTCCTCGAAGGCGGCCTCGACCTGGATGAGCTTCATCATCCCCCGCACGCCGGGCAGCACGTCGTCCGGTCCGACGACCCGCTTGCCCAGCTCCATGCAGTCCGCGACGGACCTGCCGTCCCGGGCCGCCTCCACGATCGTGGAGCTGATCAGCGCCACCGCCTCCCCGTAGTTGAGCTTCAGCCCGCGCGCCCGGCGTTTCTCGGCCATCTCCGCGACGACGAAGACGAGGAGTTTGTCGATCTCTCGTGGTGTCAGGTTCATCTGGGTCCTCTCATGCCCGGGGCCGGCGCGGCCCGGTCCTCAGCCCGGCCGGCGGAGGGCGGACAGGTAGGGGACGGCGGCCAGGAACACCCAGGTGACCAGCACGAACGGCCAGGTCAGGGTGTGGCCGCCGACCACGGTGAACAGGTTGCTGAGCCCGGCGGTCAGCGCCGCGGCGGTCGCCGCGCCCACCGCCGCGTAGGCGAGGCCGGCGGGGGACCGCACGAGGAAGGTCCCCACCAGCGCGATCCCCGTGAGCACGGCGTTGTACCCGTACAGGCCGGCGCCCAGGTCGGCCGCCTGCGCGCCGAGGAACCAGCCGACCAGCAGCCCGAGCACGCTCGCCGCGGCCGCCGCGGCGGCGGCCACCGGACTCGCCACCGCCAGCCCGGCCAGGAAGATCAGCCCGACGTACCAGCGGTCCTGGAAGAACACCTGGCCGAGCCCGTTGAGGCCGCCGTGCCAGAAGTCGTGCCAGCTCATCGCGGTACCGGGGTCGGACGCCGACGGCGGCGCCGCTCCGGCGTGCCGGTCCCAGACCCGCGCGTAGGACGGCCCGCCGATCACCATCACCAGCGTCACCACGCAGAACGGCGCGGTGAAGGGCGGCAGGTCGTACGGCTTGAGCAGGACGGTGAGCGCCGAGGTCAGCACGCTCCCGGCGACCGCCCCGCCCACGACGAGGGCGGCGGTCATCCAGCTCACGCCGAGGTAGAGCACCAGGGACACCCCGATCAGCGTCCCGCAGTACCCTTCGAGCCCCGTCGTGAGCCGGCCGGGGGACGAGCCCAGCAGGTAGGCGGTCAGCGTGGCGGCGGCGGTGCCGAGCAGCCCGAAGGCGCCGAACCGCCAGCCGCCCGCGAACAGCGCGGCGACGAAGAACAGCCCCGTCCATTGGTTCGGCTGGAACTCGACCTGGGCCACGCCGCGCAGGATCGACAGGCACGCGTCCAGGGCCCGGCGCACGGCCGGGGGCCGCCGTTCCCCGGCGCTCTCGCCCGCGGACGGCGCCGGCGGCATGGCGGCCCTCCCCTCGGGCGGCGGTGATCACGGTGGTGATCACGGCGGTGGACGGTGAGCGCCGCCAGTGCGGACATTTCCCCGGTGCTCACCTCGTAAAAATGAGGATTCGTCAACGATTGACCAAGGTCGTTCCGGTGGAGTTTCGTGCCGCGCGGCGGGCGAAACATAGGGAAATAGCGCTCGTCCCGGCCCGGCCTCGACGGCCGGAGTGGCAAATTGGGCGAAAGGTATAAATTGTCGTCCGGTCTCAATACCGGTGATTCCGCCTGGCTGATGGTGAGCACCGCGATGGTGCTGCTGATGACGCCCGGTCTCGCCTACTTCTACGGCGGCATGGTCCGTTCGAAGAACATGCTGACGATGCTCTACATGAGCTTCATCAGCATCAGCCTGGTGACCGTCGTCTGGTTCCTCTACGGGTACGGCCTCGCCTTCGGCCCGGACGCGGGCGACGCCGGTCTCATCGGCTGGGGCGACTGGCGGCTCGGCCACGTCGGGCCGGACGCGCTCCAGGGGCGGATCCCGGAACAGATCTTCGCCTGCTTCCAGCTCACCTTCGCGATCATCACGGTCGCGCTGATCAGCGGATCGATCGCGGGCCGGGCCCGGTTCGGGCCGTGGATCTGCTTCGCCGTCGTGTGGGTGACGCTCGTCTACCTGCCCGTGGCGCACTGGGTGTTCGCCGACTCCGGATGGCTCAACGAGTGGGGCGTCATGGACTTCGCCGGCGGCCTGGTCGTCGAGCTGAACTCCGGCATCTCGGGGCTGGCCATGGCCCTGGTCCTCGGACCCGGGCTCGCGTTCCGGCGCCGGGAGGGCCCGCGGCCGGGCAACATCCCGTTCGTCATGCTCGGCCTCGGCCTGCTGTGGTTCGGCTGGTTCGGCTTCAACGCCGGGTCGGCGCTCAGCGACGGCGCCCTCGCCACCCGGGCGTTCGTCAGCACGATGATCGCGGGTTGCGCGGGGATGCTGACCTGGCGGCTGGTGGAACGGCTCCGGCTCCGCCACATGACCAGGCTGGGCTCGGCCAGCGGGGCGCTCGCGGGACTGGTGGCCATCACCCCGTCCTGCGCGTTCGTGAGCGTCGAGGGCGCCTTCGCCATCGGCGTCGTCGCCGCCGTCGTCTGCACCTACGCGGTGGAGTTGAAGCTCGTCGCGGGCTATGACGACACCCTCGACGTCACCGGGATCCACGGCGCGGGCGGGATCGTGGGCGTGGTGTCGCTCGGCTTCCTCGCGACCGGCTGGGAGAAGGGCAGCGCCGGCCTGTTCTACGGCGGGTCCGTCGCGGTGCTGGGCAGGCAGGTCGTCGCCGTCCTCGCCGTGGGGGCGTACGCGTTCGCCGTCACGTTCGTGATCGGCAAGGTCATCGACCGGCTGCTCCGGATGCGCATGACCGACGAGGAGCAGATCAGGGGAACGGACGCCGGTTTTGCCGAGGGCTGAGACCGGCCGCGCCGGACCCGGCGGCGACGGCTCCGGGGACGGGCCCGGCGCCCGGTCCGGGGACGGCGCCTCGGCGTTCGCGCCGGACCGTGCCCTGGTGCACGCGCGCGGCCTGCTGGCCGGGACGCGCGAGCCGCGGCTCCAACGGCGGCACGGCGAGGGGGACAAGAGCCACCTGACCAGCGTCCAGGGCCTGGTCGCGCTGTCGCTGGACGCGCTCAGCTCCGTCGCCTACGGGCCCGAGGCGATCGCCCTGGTGCTGGTCACCGCCGGGGTCGCGCGGGTCCGGCTGACGCTGCCGGTCACCCTGGTCATCACGGTGCTCCTCACCGTCCTGGTCGTGTCGTACCGGCAGGTCATCGCCGTCCACCCGGACGGCGGCGGCTCCTACGCGGTGGCGCGCGACAACATTGGCCCGCGCGTCGGGACGCTGGCCGCCGCCGCGCTGGTCGTCGACTACGTGCTCACCGTCGCGGTCAGCCTCGCCGCGGGCGCCGCGACCCTCGCCTCGGCCTTCCCCGATCTGCTGCCCTACCTGCTGGAGACGTCCCTGGCGGTGCTGGCGGTGCTGACCGCCGTGAACCTGTACGGCATCGCCGAGAGCGCCCGCTTCCTGATGACGCCGACCCTGCTGTTCATCGCGGCCGTCCTCGGCGTCATCGCCGCCGGGCTCGTGCGGTCCGGGCCGGTGGCGACCGTGGGCGGCGGGGTCGCGCCGCACGCGCACGAGGCGCTCGGGATCATGCTGCTGCTCAAGGCGTTCTCGTCCGGTTGCACGGCGCTGACCGGCGTCGAGGCGATCGCGAACGGGGTCCCGGTGTTCCGGGAGCCGCGGGTCCGGCGGGCGCAGCGCACCGAACTGATGCTCGGCGCGCTGCTCGGCGTGATGCTGGTCGGCCTGGCCCTGCTGATCCGCCGCGACGAGGTCGTTCCGCGGACCGGCGTGACGATCTTCGCCCAGCTCACCGCCGGGGCCTTCGGCACGGGGTGGCCCTACCGGGCCGCGAGCGTCATCGTCGCCGTCGCCCTGGCGCTGGCCGCCAACACGAGCTTCGGGGGCCTGCCGGTGCTGCTCAGCCTGCTGGCCAGGGACCGCAGGCTGCCGCGCCTGTTCGCGCTGCGCGGCGAGCGCCCGGTGCACCGGTACGGCGTGCTCGCCGTGGCCGTCGTCGCCGCGGTGCTGCTGGTCGCCGTCGACGCGCGGACGCACCGCCTGCTCCCGCTGTACGCCATCGGGGTGTTCACCGGGTTCACGATCAGCCAGACCGGGCTCGTGCTGCACTGGGCGCGGCTGCGCCCGCCCGGCTGGACCCGCAAAGCGCTGCTGAACGGCACCGGCGCGGTCCTCACCGCGGTCGCCACGCTGGTGCTGCTGATCACCAAGTTCACCGAGGGCGCCTGGGCGGTGGCCGTCGTGATCCCGCTGCTGGTCCTGCTGTTGCGCCGGGTCCGGCGCTACTACGACCGCGTCGCGCGGGAGCTCGGGTTCGGCCGGGTGCCCGCCGAGCGGCCCCGGCCGTCGGAGGACGCGCGGCTGGTCATCCTGCCCGTGGACGAGCTGAGCGCGGTGACCGCGTTCGCGCTGAGCACGGCGCTCGGCCTCGGCGGGGAGGTCAGGGCGCTGTCGGTCGCCGCCGACGAGCGCGCGGCCGGCGTCCTGCGCGAGCGGTGGGAGCGCTGGGACCCCGGCGTGCCCCTGGAGATCCTGCGCAGCCCGCGGGAGACGCGGATCCGGCCCGTCGTCGACCACGTCCGGCGGATCGCGGCCCGGGACGGCCGGACGGTCGTCGTGCTCGTCCCGACGATCGAGTCGAGCCGTCCCCGGTACCGCTTCCTCTACGACCAGTGGAGCCTGCTGCTGGCCGAGGCGCTGCGCGAGCGCGTGCCCGGCGTGCTCATCTGCCTGCTCCCCTACCGCGTCACGGCGTGACGCGGCCCGGTCAGAACTCGTCGAGGGCGCCGACCTGCCCGATGGGGAAGATGTGGCGGTTGGCCGAGCAGACCGTCTCCAGCGTGTGGATCGGGGTCCCCTCGGTGGAGAAGGACGCCCGCAGGATCTGGACGATCCACTCGCCCGGGTCGAGCCGCAGGGTCTCGGCCTCGAACGGGGTGGCGGGACGCGCGGTCAGCGTCTCCTCGGCGTGGCCGAACGCGTAGCCCAGCGCCTCGATCGCCGCCTGGAGCGTCGGGCGGACGAAGTCCGGCTCGGCGATGCGCGTCCCGCGGAAGAGGTCGCCGCGGAAGAAGGACGTCGCGATGCGCACGGGCACCTCGTTGGCGGTCATCATCTTGCGCCGGGCGATGACCTCCTCGCCGGGCTCGACGTGCAGGCAGGCCGCGGTGTGCTCGCCGGCCGGCTCCGGGCCGACGTAGAGCATCCGCCGCCCGGCGGCGACGCCCTGGCGCTCGGCCTCCACCAGGAACAGGGAGGCCGAGCCGCGGGTGGCGGGGTCGGTCGGCAGCGCCCGCTGGACGATCACGGGCGGCCCCTGGGTGGCCGGGCACGCGGGCGCCTTGGCGAGGGGGCCCTTGCGCGGCTGGGACACCCGGCCCGGCACGACGCCGAGCGCTCGGGCGATCTCCTCGTTGCTGTGGCCCGCCTCCCGGGCCTCGGCGATGGCGCCGCGCCGGATGCGCGCGGCCTCCTCGGTGATTCCCTGTTGCTCCGTCATCGCGCGGGTGATCGCGCGGGCGCGTTCGATCGGATCGGCGATGGGGAAGATGTCGCGAATGGTCGTCAGGTCCACGAGAGGGGTCTCCGTAGTCGGCGCGGTACTACCGCTTCCAGTCTTGCAGCACATCCTGTGAACGTGCGCTCACTTGCCGCTACTTCTCTGACCGGCAGTGGACCGAGAATCTCAGCAATCCGCCCGCCGTTCCCTTGACGTTCGCCGCCCCGCCTGCTGAGGGTGAGGGTAGGGCCAGGTGAAAGGGGGATCACATGGCACACGAGATAGTCGCGCGGAAGGCCGCCGAGGGGGACGCCTTCTGGCTTCTCGGGGGCCTCTACGAGGTCAAGGTCGCGAGCGCGGAGACCGACGGGGCCATGGTCGTCATGCAGATGACCGTCCCGGAGGGCATGGGCCCGCCGCCGCACACCCATCCGGGCGCCGAGACCGTGTACGTGCTGGACGGCACCTGCAGGTTCCGCATCGGCGAGGACACGGTCGAGGGCGGCCCGGGCTCGGTGTTCCATCTGCCCGCGGGGGTCCTGGAGACCTTCGAGCCGGTCGGGACCGCGCGCGTGCTCTCCGTGTACACGCCGGGCGGCGACATCGACCGGTTCTTCGCGGAGGTGGGCGAGCGGGCGCCCGTGCGGGCGCTGCCGCCGCCGTCCGAAGAGCCCCCGGACGTCGGACGGATGATCGCGGTCGGTGCGCGCTACGGCATCGACATGAGGCTGCCCGGATGAGGAACGCTCATGGCGCGGCATTGCGCCGCGCCATGAGCGTGTCTGCTCGGGTCTTCCTCAGGCGGCCCCCGCCTCAGTTGGGCTTGGCGTAGTCGGCGACCTCGCCGAAGTCGTAGGCGACGCACGTCTCGTTGCCGAGCACCTCGGCGTCGTGCCCCGGCTCTACCAGGTAGACCTCGCCCGGGCCGATGTCGCGCTGCTCACCGTCCGCCATCGTGATCCGCAACCGGCCCGACGCGACGAAGCCGAAGTGCGCGGTCTCGCACAGGTCGGTGCCCACGACCGGCCTGACGTTGACGGTCCACCGCCAGCCGGGCTCGAACTCCGCGCGGAACGCGGTCCGGGCGCCCAGCTCCAGCAGCTCGACCTTGCCCTTCTCCTTGAACTGGCGCGTCTCGTCCGGCTTCTCGAAACTCTTGACCTCTATCTGCGTCATCGCGGTCCTCCCGAGAGCTCCGCGGCCTCCACGCGCCCGGACTCGGCCATGGCAGGGGGGACGCGCACGGTCGGGACGCCGCGCGCGGGCGGCCGTCCGTCCTTCCCCGGCCTCCGCTGACACGTCCGGCGCGAACACGTCCGGCACGAACACGTCCGGCACGAACACCGCGGCCCGGGGACCTGTCCCTTCCCACGTTACGCCGCCCGTCCCACCGGCCCCAGCCCCCCGGTGCCCCGGCCGGGCGCCCGCGGCACCGGGGGAGTCGACTAGCCTGGGCCCACCCTCCCCCGCCCCGGAGAGATCGATGCCCGCAGATGCCGACGAGCCCCTGTTCGACGACGATTTCGTCAGGGGCGCCGCGTTCACCGAGCCGTCCGCGCAGGAACGCCTCGGCCCGCCGCCCCCGGCCCGCCGCGGCGGCCACGCCAGGGGCGGCCTGCGCCGTTTCCGGGTCCGCCCGCCCCGGTGGAACCGCCGGACCCGGGATCCGAGCCACCGCCGGGCCGTCCTGCAGGTGGTCGCCGGGGTGGCGGTGCTGCTGCTGATCTCCACCGGCCTGTGGTGGTGGAACAGGCCCGGCCGCGGGGACGGCCTGGAGGACGGCGCGCGCATCGTCCAGATCGGCCCCGGCGGGCCCGCGCCCGCCCCGGGCGCGGCCGACCCGTTCGCCGGGTCGCCCGCGGCGCAGTTCGCCGAGGGCCAGGCGGGACTGGAGACGCCCGCGCCCGTGGCGGTGAACGGCCTGTCGGAGGCCGACATGGCGCTCGCCGGCGTGCGGGTCCGCAGGCTGCTCATCACCGGGAACCTCGATGCGAACACGGTCTTCCAGCGGCGGGCCGACGCGTTCGCGCAGGCGCTCGACCCGGACCAGCGCCGCGACTTCACCCGGGATCTCGACCGGCGCGGCGAGCGCAACACCCGGCGGTGGACGACGGCGTTCGCGCCGGGCAGCGCCGAGCCGGCCACGGGCGTGATCAAGGTGCACGGCACGATGACGGCGGGCCCCGGCGAGCGTCGGGGGGTGCGCGGCGCGACCGTGCGGACCGACCACCTGTTCGTCTACGCCGTCCGGCTGCCGGGAGGGACCGGCGCCGTGACGCGCGAGGTCGTCCGCCGCGTGACCGAGGTCTTCGTCCACAAGGAGGGTTCGGCGCTGAAGCTGTGGCTCGTGCGGTCCGAAGCCTCCGCCGCGCCTGCGGGCTGTGACCCCGGCGACGGCTTCGTCCACCCCACCTACGACACCGCTCCGGGCGGCGGCGCACCGTCCGGACGGCCCGCAGACCCCTACGACCAGACCGCCCCGATCTCCCCGGACCGGGGCTGCGCTCCCGTCACACGCGTCTGACCAGGACGTGTTCGCCAGGTCTCGTTCTCCGCGTGACAGGAAGGGGCCCATGGGCCCGGCTCAGGCGAGCGTGACCCGCAGCCCCGCGTAGGCCGGGACGAGGACGCGGCGCGCGGGCCGCCGGGAGACGACGCGGTACGGGCGGCCCGCGGCGAGCAGAGTCCCCAGCATCCGGGCGGCCTGCGTGCGGGCGACGGCCGCGCCGAGGCACAGGTGGCGGCCGCCGCCGAACCACAGTTGCCGGGTCTCCGGCACGTACGGACGGCGGACGTCGAAGGGCCCCGCGCCGTTGGTGGCGAGATAGGTCAGCAGCAGCACCCGCTCGCCCGCGCGCAGGGTCCGGCCGCCGACCTCGGCGTCCCGCGTCACGTGCCGGCCGATCACCGGCGCCGGTGCGGCGACGCGCAGGCCCTCGCGCACCGCGTTGCCGAGCAGCGCCGGGTCGGCGAGCAGCGCGCCCTGCTGCCCGGTGTTGTGCAGCAGCGCCGCGGTCCGCACCGTGCCGGACGCGCCGGTCTCGGTCCCGGCGATCACCAGCAGGGTGGCGAGGCCGCGGGCGAGCGGCAGCCCGAGGTCCATCTCCCGGCAGCGGCCGAGGAGCGTGCCGGGCCCGCCGGTCGCGTACGCGCGGGGGACCCCGGCGGTGATCGTCTCGATGATCGCGCGGGCCCGTGCCACCGTCGCCGGGGACAGTTCGGTCGAGGCGGTGCTGCCGATCGCCAGCGTCGCCAGCCGCTCCCCGGCGGCGAACAGCCGCCGGTACGCCTCGTCCCCGGCGGGGCCGTCCGGCGCGCGGCCGTCCGGGCCGGGGGCGAGGCCGAGCAGGTCGGCGACGAGCCGTCCGGCCAGGACGCGGGCGGTGTCGGCGACGTCTACCTCCTCGCCCGCGGCGAGGCGGCGGGCGAGGGCGGCGTGGTGGGCGCCCTGCGCGCGCTCGACCAGGGTCCGGGCGGCGTCCTCGGTGAACAGGTCGCGGGCGCGGGTGCGGACCTCCGCGTGCCCGGCGCCCCCGAAGAACCGCCCCATCTCGGGCCCGAACAGCTGCGTCCACAGGTGCCCGACCCCGCCCTCGCCGTTCATGCCGAAGGCGGCGCCGTCGTTGAGGACGCGGCGGGCCAGCACAGGGTCGGTCACGATCCAGCCGAGCCGGGGCACGCGCGCGATGGGACCGGCGTGCCGGGCCGCCTGGAGGAGCGCGTAGAGGCCGCGGTTGCCCGCCCACAGCAGCCGGGCCTCGTGCCGGGCCGCGTTCTTGATCTCCGTGCTGGTCACCCCGTGATTGTGCCGCGCGGCCGCCCCGGGCGGACAGGGCGATTCCCCTCAGAGGGGATGAGTGGTAGTACTCACGGCGAACAGGGTTACAACCCCCAGGTCAGGTTCCGTAGTGTCTCCCTGTCCGGGGCCGGTCACGGCCCGCGAGCCTGGGGCGGACGGAGAGAGCCCGAGGAACCGGGGGGACCCAGCCGATGAGAGCCCGCATCACCGCCGTCGCGGCGCACCTGCCCGCGCGCACGCTCAGCAGCGCCGAGGTCGAGGCCCGCGTCGCCGCCGGGGGAGGCGGGTACCGGCCGCGCCCCACGATCGTCGAGCGGATGACCGGGATCCGCGCCCGGCACGTCATGGCCGACGGCGAGCAGGCGTCCGACCTCGCCGTGGCCGCCGCCCGCCGCGTCCTGGCCGAGCGGGACACGCCCGCGCGCCGGATCGACCTGCTGATCTTCGGGTCGGCGTCGCAGGACCTCGTGGAGCCCGCCACCGCGCACATCGTCGCGGCCAAGCTCGGCGCCTCCTGCCCCGTCTTCGACGTCAAGAACGCGTGCAACAGCTTCCTGAACGGGCTCCAGACGGCGGACGCGCTGATCCGCACCGGGCAGTACGAGCGCGTCCTGGTGTGCACGGGCGAGAGCCCGTCCCGCGCGATCCGCTGGAAGGTGCGCGACCGCGCGCAGTTCGCGGACGCGTTCGCCGGGTACACGCTGTCGGACGGCGGCGCCGCGATTCTCGTCGAGGCCGCCCCCGACGGCGGGATCTTCTACCGGGACTTCGCCGCCGTCTCCGGCGCGTGGCGGGCGGGCACCCTCCCCGGCGGCGGGTCCATGCACCCCCGCGACCCCGAGCACTCCTACTTCAGCGGCGACGGCCGGCTGCTCAAGGACGCGTTCGTCGCGGGCGGCGCCGAGCTCTTCGACACCGCCCTGAAGAAGACCGGCCTGATCTGGGACGACTTCGCCGTCGTCGCCGTCCACCAGGTGACCGTCCCCTATCTGGAGCTGCTGCGCGCCGCCCTCGGCGTCCCGGCTGACCGGCTCGTCCCGACGCTGCCCGAGCACGGCAACCTCGCCTCGGCGAGCCTGCCGTTCCAGCTCGCCACCGCGCTCGCGGACGGCCGCTGCGGACCCGGCGACCGCGTCGCGCTCGTCGGGCTCGCGGGCGGGATCAGCCTCGGCGTCGTCTTCGCGGAGCTGTGACCATGGTGACCGCACCCTCCGCACAGCCCGCCGCGCGCCTGTGGATCGTCGTTCCCGCCTACGACGAGGAACGCTCCATCGAGGCCACGCTGCGCGGCCTCGCCGCCCAGACCGACACCGCCTTCACGCTGGTCGTGGTCGACAACGGCAGCACCGACGGGACGGCCGGCGTCGTCCGCGCGTTCGCCGCGGCGCACCCGGGACTCGACGTCCGGCTCGTCGCCGAGCCGCAGAAGGGCACCGGCGCCGCCGCCGACACCGGCTTCCGGCACGCCATCGCCGCCGGGGCCACCCACCTCGCCCGCACCGACGCCGACTGCCTGCCGCACCGCGGCTGGGTCGCGGCGGTCCGGCGCGCGTTCGGCGACGGGCTGGAGATGGTCAGCGGGCCGCTGCGGCCGCGCACCGACGAGTTCCCGCTGCGGCTGTGGGAGCGGCGGCTGCTGCCCGCCGTCGTCGCGGGCGCCGCGCTCTTCGGCCGGTTCCGCCCCGGCAACCAGGACCCCCTCTACCTCGGCCCGTACGTGATGATGCCCGGCTGCAACCTCGCCATCACCGCCGAGCTGTACGAGCGGGCGGGCGGGTTCCCCCGCACCCGCATCGAGGACGTCCACGAGGACCGCGCCCTGGTCAACCGGGTCCGGTACGTGACCCCGGCCTACGGGCTGCGCAAGGACGTCCTCGTGTACGGGTCGGTGCGGCGCCTGCGCGCGTTCGGCCTGGTCAGAACCCTCGGCTGGTACGCCGACCACCGTTACCGGCCCGCGGTGGTGGACGTCCGGTGAACTGGGAGAGCCGCCTCTACCTGACCGCGCACCCCGTCGCCTACCCGCTGCTGCGCGCCGCCGCCCGCGGCGGCCCGTGCGTGCGCGTGCCGGGCGTCGGCGTCGTCGTGAACGACGCGTCCCTCGCCCGCGGCGTCCTCATGGACGGCGACGCCTTCCGCAAGGACGGACCGGGTTCGCCCGGCGAGCTGTGGACGCCGGTGCTGGGCCCGTCCGTGCTGCTCAACATGGAAGGGGACGCGCACCTCGCGCTCCGCCGCCGCCTCGCCGGCCTGTTCACCCCGTCCTACAGCGCCGAGCTGAGCGCCCGCGTGCTGGCCGGGCCGCTGGACCGCCTCGCCCGCCGCCTGACGCGCGGCGCGGCCGTCGACCTGGTGGACGCCTCGCGGGTCATGGCCGCCGCCGTCATCGGCGAGGTCATCGGCCTGGAGACCCGCACCGAGGACGCCTACCGCGACCTGTTCGAGCAGGGCGAGCGGATCGTGTCGATGGTGTCGCTGCGGACGCGCGGGCTGTCCCGGTCCCAGGTGGCCCGGGCCCGCGCGGTGCTGGACCCGCTCGGCGACATCGCCGCCCGCTCCTACGCCGCCGGGGACGAGAAGACCGTGATGGGGCGCATGCGCGCGCTCGGCCTCTCGGTGGACGAGGCACGCGGCGCCGCGGGCGCGTTCTTCCTCACCGGCACCGAGACCGTGGCGACGCTGCTGCCGCGGCTGGTCGCGCTGCTGGCCGACTCCGGGCAGCTCGCCCGCGTCGCCGCCGGGCCGGACGCGCTGCTCACCCGCGCCGTGGACGAGGCGATGCGGGTGGCCACGCCGACCCCCGTGATGCTGCGCAGCGTGCACCGCCGCACCCGCGTCGGCGGCGTCGAGGTCCGGCCGGGCGACCGCGTCCTGATCGCCACCCACAACTGCTGCCGCGCGCACGGCCCGTTCGACCCGGACCGCCCGCACCCGCCCGAGCTGCGGCGCCTCTGGTTCGGCGCGGGCCCGCACTTCTGCATCGGCTACCCGCTGGCCATGGCGGAGATCCGGCTGATGGCCCGCGCCGTCCTGAGCGCGGCGCCGCTGACCATCACCCGCCGGAAGGCGGCCCGGCACGTCCTCATCCCCACCTACGAAGTCCTCGCCGTCCGCTCCCAGGCCGCGCCGCTCCCCGCGGCGGCGCGGCTTGGGAGCGAGGACGGCCGACCGGAGAGGGGCGCGGCATGACGCTCGTCCGGCAGATGCTCGACCAGGCGGCCCGGACCCCGCGAGCCGTGGCGCTGGTGGCCGGCGACGGCGCCCAGCTGACCTACGGGGACCTGCGGAAGCGGGTGCTGGCCGTCCGCCACGGGCTGCTCTCCCACGGGCTCCGGGAGGGGGACGGGGTGCTGTTCTCCGTGCGCCCCTCCCCGGAGGCGCTGGTCCTCGCGCTCGGGGTCGTCGCCGCCGGGGGCGTGGTGGTGTTCGCCGACCCGGGCGCCGGCCCGGAGATGTTCACCGCGCGGCTGCGGCTGGCGCGCCCGCGCTGGTCAGCGGCTGAGTCGGCGCTGTACGCGGGCAGCCGGCTGCGCCCCGTCCGGGCGTACGCGCGGCGGCGCGGGCTGCTGCTGCCGAACCTGGCCGACCTGCGAGTGCCGGGGGAGGGACCGATGCGGCACGTGCACGTCGGCCGCCGCCTGCCGGGCGTCCCGCGCGGATCGCTCGCGTTCGCCGACCTGGCCCGCGGGGACGCGCCGGAGCCCCCGCGCGACGCCGACCCCGACGCGCCCGCCGCCGTCATCTTCACCTCCGGGACCACCGCCGCCCCGCGCGCCGTCGTCCACACCCAGGGGTCCCTCGCGGCGGCGCTCGGCCTGTTCCGGGACGTGCTGCCGCTCGGCCCCGGCGACGTCGTCCACACCGACCAGCTCATGCTCGGGCTGCCGACGCTGATCTCCGGCGCGCGCTGGTCGATCCCGCCGCTCGGCTGCCCGCCGGCCCGGTTCGCCGGGCTGCTGCGCGAGCGCGGCGCCACGCACACCTTCTGCGTCCCGGTGCACCTCGCCGAGATCCTGGACGCGGCACCCGTCCTGCCCGCCGCGCTGAAGTACGTCCTGCTCGGCGCGGCGCCCGCGCCCGCCGGGATCCTGCGCCGCGCGGTCGAGGCGGCGCCGTCGGCGCGGGTCCTGTCGGTGTACGCGATGACGGAGATCCTCCCCGTGGCGATCGCGTCCGCGGCGGACAAGCTGGCGCACACCGCCTCCGGCGCCGGCGGCGACCTGCTCGGCGTCCCGCTGCCCGGCGTCGGCGCCCGCCTCGCCACCGACGGCGAGCTGCTGCTGTCCGGGCCGAACCTGTGCCGGGGCTACCTCGGCGCGGAACCGCTCACCGAGCTGCCCACCGGCGACCTCGCCCGGCTGGACGGGGACCGCCTCATCCTCGCCGGCCGCAAGAAGGACATGCTGATCCGCGGCAAGTTCAACCTCTACCCGGGCCTGTACGAGCCCGCGATCGCCGCGCTCCCCGGCGTCGCCGAGGCCGCCCTCGTCGGCGTCGCCGACCCCGAGTCCGGGGACGAGGAGGTCGTGCTCGCCGTGGTGGGCGCCGGCGACCTGCCCGCCCGGCTGCGCCGCGCCCTGCCCCGCGTGATCGACCACGACGCCCTCCCGGACCGGATCGTCGTCCTGCCGGAGCTGCCGCGCTCCGGCCGGACCCGCAAGCTGGACCGCGCGCGGCTCCGGGAACTGGTGACGCCGTGAGGGTCGCGGTGACGGGGGCGTCCGGTTTCGTCGGCGGAGCCGTGTGCCGCGCGCTCACCGCCCGAGGCGGCACGGTCTTCGCGTTCGGCCGCCGCCCCACCGTCCCCGCCGCTCATCTGGGCGGCGCCCGGTACCGGACGTGGGACCTCACCACCGGACCGCTCGCGGACGCCCCGGACGTGGACGCGGTGATCCACTGCGCGGGCGCCGTCACCGACTGGGGCCCCGCCGCCGCCCTGTTCGCCGCCAACCTCACCGGCACCCGCACCGCCCTGGCCGCCTTCCCCGGCACCCGGTTCGTCCACGTCAGCACGGCCAGCGTGTACGACCCGTTCCGGCCGAACGTCATGGTCACCGAGGACGAGGCCCCCGTCGCGCGGTACCTGAACGCCTACGGCGCGTCCAAGGCCGCCGCCGAGCGCGCCGTCCTCGCCGACCCGCGCGCGGAGGCGATCGTCCTGCGCCCGCACGCCGTCTACGGCCCCGGCGACACCACGCTCCTGCCGCGCGTCCTGTCGGCCGTGCGGGGGCCGCTGCTGCCCGCCGCCGGGACCGGCCGGCAGCGCGTCAGCCTGACCTCGGTCGCCAACCTCGTCCAGGCGTGCCTGCTCGCCGCCGCCGGGCCGGCCGGGTCGGGCGTGTTCAACATCGCGGACGCGTCCCCGGTCGTGATCGGCGCGGCGCTGCACGCGATCCTGCGCGAACGCGGGATCGCGGCCCGGCCGGTGTACCTGCCCGCGGCGCTGGCGCGGCCCGCCGCCGCCGCGCTGGAGGGCGCGTTCCTGCTGGCCCGCCGCCCGGGGCCGCCGCGCGTCACCCGCTACGCGGTCGGCCACCTCGCGGTGGAGCGCACCCTCGACATCACCGCCGCCCGCGAGGTCCTCGGCTACCGCCCGCACGCGACGTCGTTCGCCGGGGCCGCGGCCTGGTGAACCGCCACGGCGGACGCCGCCGATGAGTTCCGCGCGCGCGGACGGTCTGCCCCGGCATGACGGAAACGAGCACGGAGAAGATCGTCAAAGCGAACGGGGTGGAACTGTGCGTCCGCACCCACGGCGACCCCGGTGACCCGCCGGTCCTGCTGATCGGCAACTCGATGCTCAGCTGGCCCGAGGCCCTGTGCGAGCGGCTGGCCGCGGTGCGCCGCTTCGCCGTCCGCTACGACCTGCGCGACACCGGCCGCTCCACCGCGGCCGACCCCGAGTCCCCCGGCTACACGCTGCGCGACCTCGTCGCCGACGCCGCCGGCCTGCTGGACGCCCTCGGCCTGCCCGACGCCCACGTCGCCGGGTTCGGCGTCGGCGGCTGGATCGCCCAGCTCCTCGCCCTCGACCACCCCAGCCGGGTCGCGACCCTCACGCTGATCGCGACCCGGCCGACCGCTCCCGGCCCGAGCGACCCCGACCTGCCCGAGCACGCCCCGGCGCTGATGGCGCACTTCACCACCCGGCCCGCGGTGGACTGGACGGACCGCGCGTCCGTCGTCGCCTTCATGCTGGCGAACGCCCGGCACCTCGGCGGCGCCGCCTTCGACGAGGCCGAGGCGCGCGCGGCCATCGAGCGGATCCACGACCGGACGATGGCCTCCGGCCCCGGCCTCGACCCCGGCAAGGCGCACCGCGCCGACCAGATGGCGATCACGTTCGCCGCGCTGGACTGCGGCGACCGGTGGCGGGAGCGGCTCGGTGAGATCACCGCGCCGACCCTGGTGGTCCACGGCGAGGACGACCCGTTCTTCCCGCTCGGCAACGGCCGTGCCCTCGCCGCGGAGATCCCCGGCGCGGAACTGCTCGTCCTGCCCGGAGTCGGCCACGAACTGCCCCGCCGGGCCTGGGACGCCCTCGTCCCCGCCCTCCTCCGGCACACCGCGACCGCGGGAGCGGCCCCCTGAGCGGCCCTGGCCCGATCCTGCCGAACGATGGCCCGCCCGCCCCTCCCGGGCGGGCCGCGCGGCCGGTGATGCTGGCCGCCATGAACGTGATCGAACTTCGTCAGTACCGAATGCGTCCCGGACGGACCGGCGAGCTCGTCGAGCTGTTCGAGCGGGAGTTCGTCGAGCCGCAGGAGGCCGCGGGCATGACCGTCCTCGGCCAGTTCCGCGACCTCGACGACCCCCACCGGTTCGTGTGGCTGCGCGGCTTCGCCGACATGACGGCACGCGGCCGGGCCCTGCCCACCTTCTACGACGGCCCGGTGTGGGCGGCGCACCGCGACAGGGCCCGGGCGACGATGGCCGACTCCTCCGACGCGCGCCTGCTCCGCCCGCTCGGCGCGGTCGCCCTCCCGCGCCACCGGCCGCCCGTCGGCGCCCCGCCCCCGGACCGCTTCGTCGCCGTCACGCTCTGGTCGTTCCGGGACGCCCTGCCCGACGCCGAGCCGCAGATGCGGGAGAAGGTCGTGCCGCTGTTCGGGCCGAGCGCCCTCGCGCTGGCCTCGCTGGACGCGGACAACAACTTCCCGCGCCTGCCCGTCCGCACCGGCGACGGGCACGTCGCGGTCATCACCCGCCACCCCGGCGAGGACGACTACCGCGCCGTCCGGGCATCGATCGTGCTGCCGGAGGGAATCCCCGAACCGGCCGTCCTGCGGCTGGCTCCCACCCCTCGATCCCTGCTGCGCTGAAACCTCGCGACCCCGCCCCCAGACCGTCCGCGACGCCACGGGCCGCCTCCTCGCCCGAGTCCCGATCCGTCCGGAGACAATCTGGCGACACTCTGTGACGTAACTAACACGTTCGGTCATTCAATAGTGTCGGTATCCAATGGGGGTCCGGCCGTAACTTTCCGTGACATGGTCACAGTCGCCCACGAAGCCCCAGGACAGATCGTCCGCGACAACCCCGAAGTGGTCGCCGATTTACTGCGCGCCGCGTTCGACATCGAGGTACCGGACGACGCCATCATCAAGAACACCTCGGAGGACTTCACGCAGATCGTTCCCGCCGCCTACCGCGCCGACAGCGCCGTCGAGTTCTACGAGGGCTCCTCCGGCACGACGTCCCTGGCCGTCATCGTCGAGACCCAGCTCAAGAAGGACGTCGACAAGGTTTACAGCTGGCCCGTCTACGTGGCCGCGCTACGAGCCAAGCTCCGCTGCCCGAGCCTCCTGGTCGTCGTCTGCCCCCGCCGGAACGTGGCCGAATGGGCGCGCCTCCCCATCGACACCGGCCACCCCGGCTACGCCCTCGCCCCCCTCGTCCTCGGCCCCGGCACGACCCCCTTCATCACCACCCCCGCCCAGGCGGCCCAGCACCCCGAACTGGCCGTCCTGTCCACGATCGCCAACGTCACCGAGCCCGACGCGGAGGCCATGGAGATCACCCACGCCGCCCTCGCCACCTTGGAGAACAAGGAGGGCGAGAAGGCCGACCTGTACCATGATTTGGTGCTCGCCTCGCTCCCGAGGGCCGCCAAGAAGATCCTGGAGGAGCTCGTGAAGACCGGTACCGCCGACTACAAGTTCAAGAGCGACGTCTTCCTTCGCCACCGGGCCATAGGTGAGGCCATAGGTGAGGCCCGCGGCGAGGCCCGTGGCGAGGCCAAGATGGTGCTCAAGGCGCTGGAGGCGCGTGGGTTCGAGGTCTCGGAGGAGGTGCGTGAGCGGGTCCTGGGTTGTGCGGATGAGGAGCAGTTCGGGGTCTGGCTCACGCGGGCGATCAGCGCCGACTCGGTCGACGAGATCTTCGGCTGAGTGCTCGGATGGCTGGTACCTCGGACTACAAGTTCAAGAGCGACGTCTTCCTTCGCCACCGGGCCATAGGTGAGGCCATAGGCGAAGCACGGGCTTGGGCCCGGGCCGAGCTCCGTGGTCGGGCCAAGGCGGTGCTCTGGGCGCTGGAGGCGCGGGAGTTCGAGGTCTCGGAGGAGGTGCGTGAGCGGGTCATGGGTTGTGTGGATGAGGAGCAGCTCGTTTCGTGGCTGACGCGCACGATCACCGCCGGGTCTCTCGATGAGGTCTTCGGCTGAGCGCTCTGAGACGGGAGTAGGGGCGCCCCGGGTATGACCGGGGCGCCTTTCCGTGGTCAGGTGGGGAAGTCGTCGTCGATGAGGATGACGTCGCGTCCGGCGCGGTCGAGGAGGCTCGCGGCTATGGACGCGCGGAACCCGCTCATGCAGTGCACCCAGATCCGGCCGGGCGGGACCTCGGCCATCCGGTCCTCCAGCGCGTGCAGGGGGATGTGCGTCGAGTCCGGTAGGGCCCCGGCGGCGCGCTCGTCGTCGCGGCGGACGTCCAGGACCGTCGCGCCCGCCGGGATCTCGGCGAACGTGGCCGTGCGGTAGGAGCGCAGCCGGTCCGCGGCCGCGAGGTCGGCGGGGGCGCCGACCGCGGCGCCGGCCGGGCGGTCGACGCCGATGCGGACGAGCTGGCGCTGCGCGTCCGCGACCTGGCGGGCGCTGTCGCCGACGAGGGTCAGCGGGACGCCGGACGGCAGCAGCCAGCCGAGGTAGGTGGAGAAGTCGCGGCCGAGCTCGACGCCGACGGTACCTGCCACGTGCTCGGCGGCGTAGGCGGTGCGGTCGCGCAGGTCCACCACCCATTCGCCGTCGATGATCCGCTCGGCGAGGCCGTCCGGTGTCACCGGGGACGGCGGCGACAGGTCGGCGGGGCCCGCGCCGGCGAGGTTCCGCGCGCCCATGTGGGCGTAGTAGCGGGGGTAGGCGGTGAGCCCGGCGACGAGGCGCCTGACGAACGCGTCCTCGTCCGGTTCGGTGAGCGCGTCGTTGCGGCGCCGTTCCCGGCCGATCGTGGCGACGGACCCGCCGCCCGCGATCGACCCGGACGAGCAGAAGCTCCCGAACCCGTGCGTCGGGTAGACGCGCGCGTCGTCCTCGCACAGGTCGGCCAGCAGCCGGGCGGAGCGGAACTGCGCGCGGCTCAGCTCCTCGGTGCGGGCGGGGTCGACGAGATCGGTGCGGCCGACGCTGCCGTACAGCAGGGACCCGCCGGTGAACACGGCGGTCTCGCCGGCGCCGTGGCCGACGACGTAGGCCAGGTGGGTGTCGGTGTGACCGGGCGTGGCGACGACCCGGACCCTCAGGTCGCCCGCCCGGAGCTCGTCCCCGTCGGCGACGGGGCGCCGGTCGAAGGCCACCGGTTCGGCCGCCGTCACCGCGTAGAGCGCGCCGGTGGTGCGGGCCAGTTCGAGGCCGCCGGAGACGTAGTCGTTGTGGACATGCGTCTCCAGGACGAGCGCGCAGCGCAGGTTCCGCTCGTCGAGGACGCGCCGGACCCGGTCCAGGTCGTGCTGGGGGTCCACGACCACCGCGAGCCCGCCGTCGTGCGCGACGTAGCTGCGGTCGCCCAGTTCCACCGTCTCGATGATCTCGACGTCCATGTCCCGCCCCTCGATTGCACAAAAGTCCGAATGTACGTACATTATCAGGGACATCGCAGGTGGCAGCAGGGGGGACGAGCCTGATGGGCACAGCCGGCTCCGGGGCCCGGCCCGTCGACCGGTCGAGCGCGCTTCCGTTGTGGGCCCAGGTGCACACCGATCTCGGGCGGCGGCTGGCGGCGGGCGAGTTCCAGCGGGTGTTCCCGGGCGAGCTGGCGCTGGTCGCCGAGTACGGCGTCAGCCGGCACACCGTCCGGGAGGCGCTGCGGCGGCTGCGCGCCGAGGGCGTGGTGGTCGCCGAGCGCGGGCGGGCGCCGCGGCTGGCCGAGCCCGCCGAGATCGAGCAGCCGCTCGGCGCCCTGTACAGCCTGTTCGCCTCGGTGGAGGCGGCGGGGCAGCACCAGCGCAGCGTCGTCCGCGTGCTGGACGTCCGCGCCGACGGGGTGGTGGCCGCGCGGCTCGGGCTGGAGGAGTCCACCCCGCTCCTTCATCTGGAGCGGCTGAGGCTGGCCGACGAGGAGCCCCTCGCGCTGGACCGGGTGTGGCTGCCCGAGCGGATAGGGCGTCCGCTGCTGGACGCCGACTTCGCCCACACCGCGCTGTACGACGAGTTGTCCGCCCGGTGCGGCGTGCGTCCGACGGCGGGCCGCGAGCACATCCGCGCGGTCGTGCCGACGTCCGCGGAGCGGCGGCTGCTCGGCGTCGAGCCGGGCGTCGCCGCGTTCGCGATCGACCGGCTCGCCTCGCACGGCGCGCGGCCGCTGGAGTGGCGCCGCACGCTGGTCCGCGGTGACCGTTTCGCCGTCGTCGCCCAGTTCTCCGCCCGCGCCGGGTACGAGCTGACCGTGGCGGGCGCCCCGCGGCGGCGGCGCGTCGCGGCCGGCCGGGCGCCCGCGTGACGCTCGTCCCCACGCTGCTCCTCGGCGTGCTCATCGGCGGCGTGCTGGGTTCCCTCGGTGGGGGCGGCGCCGTCCTGACCGTGCCGGCCCTGGTCTACGTTCTCGGACAGGACGCGCGTGACGCCACCACGGCGAGCCTGGTCATCGTCGGGCTCACCGCCGCGTTCGGGACGGCGGGGCACGCCCGCGCGGGCCGCGTCCGCTGGGGCACCGGGGCGCTGTTCGGGGTGGCGGGCGCCGCCGCGGCCGTCGCGGGAACGATGCTCAACCGGCGGCTGGACCCCGACCTGCTGCTGCTCGGGTTCGCGGCGCTGATGGCCGCCGCCGCGTCGGGGATGCTGGTGCGGTCCGGCGACGGCGAGGAGGGGACGGCGCGGGACGGCGG
>NZ_CAACVB010000124.1 GCF_900659635.1 Actinomadura roseirufa
GTGTACACCGTCGGTGATCAATCCGTTATCGGTGTTTCCGCTGGTCAGAGGACCAGGTGGGCAGGGGCGGGGTCGAACCGCCGACCTTCCGCTTTTCAGCTATAGCAACGTCCCTGCCGCGTGGGCATCGACTGAGGTTGACCGGGTGTCGGCGTGCGCCCGTGGCTGGCGCTGGTGCCTGCTGTTGCTGTCACCGTTGCTGTCACCCTCGGCGTCGTTGAGCAGCTATATCTCGGCCTAGATGAGTAGCTCGTCAACGTCCACTCCCGCATGACTAGATCCGTCTTGCGCCTCTGCTTACGCGCACGGTGCGCGCTACGCACCGGTCCGGGGTGCTCGTTCGCGCGAACGGCGCGCAACCCGTGACAGTCCGTTTCGCGCGAACGAGTGCCCGGCTCGCGGGGGTCCAGGGGGCGGCGCAGCCCCCTGGTTCGAGCACGCTCAAGCGGCTTCCGCCCCTGTCCCGGGAGTGGTTTTGTGACCCCTCGTAGGGGCGATGAGGACGTGTACGTGAAGGGCGGGTGCGACTGGCTCTCGCTGTTGCGAACCCTCGTAGGGGCGATGAGGACCCCATGGTAAAGCCGCTGGCCGGATGCTGCATAGGCGACCGTACATGGTGCGCTTTTTCAGCGAACCTCCGGTCGTGCATGAGACCCCGGCGTGTCGCTGAAACGATCAAGACGGGCTTCGGTGGTGGGCACGTCCCCAGCATCTCAGGGAGGCGCGGTCGTTCGCGCTCTCTTGGGTTGGGCTCTGCCTCTGGAGGGGCAGCGCGGGACGGCGGGACCGGCCCGGAGAGGCCGCACGCCCGCCGTCCCGCGCTGACCCCGGCGACCGCGTAGCGGGCGCCTTTAAAGACGTAGAGAAAGTCCTCATCCGGGGCGGGGGTGACGCCGCTGAGCTGGGGTTATGGGATGAGCTTGGTGAGGGCTCTCCGGGTTTGGTCGGCGAGGCTGACGGCTGCGCCTAGGCGGTTGTCGATGGTGAGGTGTGCGGTGTCGGGTGGGTTGTCGGTGTTGAGGCCGGCGGTGTACTCGTCCCAGTTGGCCAGTTTCCAGGCGTCGCGGGCGGCGTCGCGTTGCTCGATGTACTCGTGCATGGTGTCGATGTCGCTGTGGACCCAGATGGCGGTGACGTCGACGCCGTTGGCCTGGCATCGGTGGGTGAGGCGGGGCAGCCAGGCGGGGTCGTTGAGTTCGTCGATGAACGGGGCGGCCAGGATGATCGACACCCGTGAGTCGATGTTGGCGTAGGCGGTGCTGAGCAGGCACCGGTACTCGTGGGGGCGGACCTCGTCGCGGTAGAGGTCAGTGTGGCGGTCGTGGGGGTCGCCGTTCAGCGAGATGAGCAGGCGTTCGGACAGGCGGCGGGTGAGGGCGTCTTTGTCTAGGAATGCCCAGCCGGAGAGGTCGGACAGGAAGCGGGCGAACTCGGTCTTGCCGGATCCGGCGTAGCCACCTACGAGGACGAGTGTGGGGTTGCCTCCGGCATTGGCCACGGCGCGGCCGTGCCAGGCGTTGGCGATGCGCGTCTTGAGCGGGACGGCGTCGGGGAAGAACGCCGAGAGGTCGAAGGGGATGGCTTCCGGGCCGGTGTCCTTGCCTCGGGCGTCGGCGGCCATGCGTTCCAGGACGGTGAGCGGGATGTTGTGGACGCGCGCCAGGTGTGGCAACCAGTCGTCGGGGATCCGCTCGCCGCGTTCCCAGCGGGACACCTCATGTCGCGTGACGGTGTCGGTGCCCGTGATGTCGCACAGCTCGGCAGCGAGCGCGCTCTGGCTCTTGGTGCCGCGTAGGCGTGCCAGGTAGGCCCCGAAGTCTCGTCGCTTCTGTGTGGTCATGTGGCGACCACCTCCCGTAACCGAGTGTGGCCCACACCTGGCCCCCGGGTCAGGCTCCTTTGTAAATCGCGCGGTGCCGGGACGCTGGTCGGCGTGCCGTTCGGGCCCGGGGGTGGGCTCGCGTCGATCAAAGGACATCCGAGATGGAAGCACGTGCGCTGCCGGAGGACCCGGCTGTTCGTCGGCTCCAAGAGGAGTTCACCGGACACCGCATCTGGCGCTCTCGACGCTGGGACGGTAAGCCCGGCGACTGGGTGGCGACCCTGCGAGACCCGTCGAAGGGCGTCGACCAGACGGTGATCCGGTCGGACGCTGAGGAGTTGCGGACGGCGCTGGTCGAGGAGCGCAAGCGCGTGACCGGTAGGGCCAAGAGGTCCCGGTGATGGCATCAACCCCCGAGCCATCGCCGGATGGGGCCGTCTCCGGATCCGGGGCGGCTCCAAGGAAGGTCGAGGTGGCGCGGCTGGGGCTGAAGCCCCCGGAGGCACTGGCCGCGTCGCCTCGGCCGTTGCTGGCACGGCTGCTGCTCACCCGTCTGCATCCTGCTCTGGAAGCGGCGGGGTGGACGGTCGAGCGTCGGTATGACCAGCCACTCGTTATGTTGCGGGTGTACTCGTCGGATGCGCCGTGTTTTGGGGACAGCATCACGGTTGTCCACGGTGATGGCGGGTGGTGGTTCCGGTCGAGCACGGGCGAGTTGCTCGCACAATGTGGCCGCGTTGACCTCGCCGTGTCCGCGGTGTCGGCGCTGCTGCGGGCGGTGGCTGCGGCATCTGAGGGCCGGAGCCCTGGCGGCATGTGATGGGCACCTCGGCGGCCTTGGACGAGCTCGGGAAGGCGTTCGGGGTCCCGTGTTGGTGGGGCACGCACACGCGGGCGTACTGGGCGTTGGTGCGCGCGAGTGGGCGATGGCGTCTGGTTGAGGCGTTGTCGTTGCGAGAGCTGGCCATGGCCATCCAAAGGCCGGACGGGTGGCCATGGCCGTGAGGACGGCCGCGCGGCAGGGCGAACGGCTGGGGCGTCGGAAGGGCCCTGCCGCGCGGTCACCTATGTGAGGTCCGCCGGGACGGCGATGGGGTCGCTGGGGCCGGCTTCAACTGCGGTGATGATGCGGCGGGCCGTCTCGGTGGCGTCGGTGTGATCGGTGTAGGTGATCGCGTTGAACACTGGCGTGTGGCTCGTGGCGCGTAGGTCGGCGAGGGTCTCGTCCCATGCTTTGAGGCGTTTCGGGGTGTCGTGGTCGCCTCGTTCCTCTGAGCGCTTGGCGCATTCTTCGCGCGGTACCCAGAGCAGGACGCTTGTCCATGTCAGCGGGACGGCGGTGCGTAGGCGCTGAAGGTCGGCGACATTGCCCATGTGGACGACGGGGACGCGGCCGGTGTCGACCAGGGCGGCGAGGTCCTGGCGGTCGATGGCGTAGGAGTTACCGTAACGGTGGGTCTCGACGATCAATCGGCCTTGGTCGTGGAGCCTCTCGCGTTCGGCGGCCGAGACGAGCCGGTAGCCGGTGCTCCGGCCCGTGCCAGTCTTGATCTTGGCCAGAAGGGCGTACCGGTCGTCCAGGCGGGACAGCTCGGCCGTGGTGGTGTCCTTGCCGCTTGTCGGCGGACCGTAGAGGATCACGCCTGGACTGCTCATGACAAGACTCTACGCAGTGCCTCGCGCGTCTGATCGGCGATGCTGATCGCTGCGCCTAGGCGGTTGTCGACGGTGAGGTGGACGCCGGGCGGGCTGGTCTCGGTGTTGAGTCCGGCGGCGTACTCGTCCCAGTTCGCCAGCTTCCACGCGTCGCGTGGTGCGTCGCGGAACTCGATGTACTCGCGCATGGAGTCGATGTCGCACCGGACCCAGATGGCCGCGACGTCCACCCCCTTGGCCTTGCACCGGTTGGTGAGGCGTCCCAACCATGCCTCGTCGTTGAGTTCGGCGACGAAGGGGGCGGCGAGGATGGTGGATATGCCGCAATCGATGTTGTCGTTTGCGGTGTCCATGAGGCACTTGTATTCGAGGGGCCTGACCTCGTTCATGTAGAGGTCGGTGTGGCGGTCGTGCGGGTCGCCTTTCAATGAGATCAAAAGACGTTCTGTGAGGCGTCGGGTTATCGAGTCCTTGTCAAGGAAGGCCCAGCCGGATACATCGCCGAGAAAGCGTGCGAACTCGGTTTTGCCCGACCCGGCGTAGCCTCCGACCAGGACGAGTGTGGTGTTGGCGATGCTGCCGCTCATGGCTCGTCCTCGCCATGCGTTGACCACGCGGGCCTTGAGCGCGTCGCCGGCGGTCGGGTCCTGGCTCTGTGTCTCGTCGGAGACGCGGTCGAGTCCCTGAGAGATGGTCTTGGCGGCGTCCTCGGTGGCTGCGGGGTCGAGCGGCGAGGGCAGTGGGAGCGTGAGTTCTCCTGATTCCTCACCGGGGAGCGGGAGACGAAAACCAAGCTCCGGTTCGGTGGCCTCGTACATGAGGCAGTAGGCGCGGCGGTAGTGCGGGCCTGGGTACATGCTGCCGCTCTCGTGGCCCCAGAGCGTTTGAAAGTTCGCCGCGACTCGGAGTCCGCCCCGTTCAGCGACCTTGCGCAACTGGTCCCCGGCGGCTTCCAGGCTCAAGCCGTGCGTCTCTCGACGCTCGCGCAGCCTGGCGGGCTGCCATCCGGGGCGCTGCTTGGTCGTGGTCATGCGCGGCCTTCCGTTCAGTCGCAGATACCGGCACATATGAGTACGTCCGGAGTGTCTGCCATGGGGGCGTGAAAGCGAACGTATAAACGGTCGTGAAAGAACTCGATGACGCATAAGTGATGGGCTTGAGGCGTCTCCTGCATTGAAATATCGGTGTGCAGAACGAGAGAGCGGAGCGCGGTGGAAGGCGGTCACCGGTGGCGGGTGGCAACGAGCAAAAGCGGACTCCGCGGGAGCAAATGGCCCTGATCCTTGCTGAGTTGGACGAGCTTATTTGCCGGGCCGACCAGCTCGCGGAGGCTCTGGAAAGACGGTCTTCTCAATCCGGGCGACGCGCTCTCCGAGATCGCGGATCGCGGCGAGTACTTCCGTGAGCTGCTCCGCCGTCACGTCGTCCTCGCGGGCCGCCGGCGCGGTCTGGCCGGACGCGGGGGTGTCGCTCCGGTCGCGGACGAACACGCCCTTGCCCTGCTGGCCGATCACGGCGCCCTCGGTGCGCAACACGCTGATGGCGGCCTTCACCACACCGGCGGACACCTCGTACTCCTCGCGCAGCTGGGCGGTGGACGGTAGGGCCTGCCCGGCGACCAGTCGCCCGTCACTGATCTGTTTCCGCAGGTCATCGGCTATCTGAAGGTAGCCGGGCCGCCCGGTCCTCTCGACCATCGTCCGCCTTCCGTCGGGGGCTTCGGTCCAAGTTCAGCACATCCGATCGGCCAAGAGAACCATGGTGACCTCGACAACTTAGACAGCTAGGTCGACTATATTGTCTAAGTAGAGAGTCCGAAACACAGGAGGTTCCTCGTGCGCAACATCCCGGTGGACGTGTCGGCTCTGACGTTCGTGTGCGTGTCGGCGCCGCGTCCCAAGCTGGTGAGTCAGGAGACGGGGGAGGTGAAGGTGGACCGTGAGGGCAAGACGGTGTTCACGGTCGGGCTGTCGGCGGCGGACGCGACGGGCCGGGTGGAGTTGGTGAACGTGTCGCTGTCGGGTGATCAGGATGTGTCGATCGGGCAGATCGTGACGCCGGTGGGGCTGGTGGCGTTCCCGTGGGAGCAGACCATCGGTGGTCAGAAGCGGTGGGGGATCGCCTACCGGGCGTCGCGAATCGCGGTGGCCGGTCCGGTCCCGGTCCCGGACGTTCCGGCCGGTTCCGCTGCGGCGGACGTGGCCTGAGCGGCGGCCCGGTCATGAACGCCTTGTTTCTGGTGCTCGGGGTCCTGGCCGCTGTGGCGGCCGGGCTCTGGGCCTGGCGCCGGTGGCACCCGGTGTCGTTCTGGTACGGCGTCGGCTTCCCCACTCGGGCGGCGCTGGTGTACCTGACGTGGCATCACATCGCTTCCGGTTGCCGGCTGACTCACAACCGGCGGCGGTTGCGCCTCACGCTTGATGCCGTTCCGGTGCTGGGTTCGGCTGCGCGGTCGGGTGCGGCGGTGGTCGAGCAGAAGCGGCGGGTGCGGCGGGTCGACGTCGAGCGCGCTCCCCGTCTCGGCCTGCTGCGCCCGACGCGGCTGGGGTGGCGGATGCGGCTGCGGCTGCATGACGGACAGGTCCCCGCGGACTACGAGAAGGCCGCGGAGGGGATCGCGCACGCCTGGCGTGTGCACTCGGTGCGGGTGGTCGATGTCCGGCCGGGGTTCGTGACGCTGTGGGCGACCATGCGCGACCCGCTCACCGAGGTGACACTGTCACACGAACCCTGTGAGCTGCTGCGGGTCCGGCCCGGGAAGCTGGAGAACGGCCGGGACTGGGTGATGGACTTCCGCACCGTGCCGCACTGGCTGAACGCCGGGGCGACACAGTCCGGTAAGTCCAACCTGGCGAACGCCATCATCCGTGACCTGGCGCCGCAACCGGTCGCGCTGGTCGGCTTCGACCTCAAGGGCGGGGTCGAGTTCACCCCGTATGCGCCGCGGTTGTCGGCGCTGGCCACCACCCGCAAAGAGTCGGTCGACCTGCTCTCCGATCTGGTCGGCGAGGTCGAGAACCGCATGGCGACATGCCGGGCGCACGGTGCCCGCAACGTCTGGACGCTCCCGGAGGATCTGCGGCCGGTGCCGGTCGTGGTGCTGGTGGACGAGGTCGCCGAACTGTTCCTGATGGCCGACAGATCCGAGAAGGACGAGGTCTCCAAGACCGCGACCTCTCTGCTGCGGGTCGCCCAACTCGGGCGGGCGTTCGCGGTCTATCTGATCGTGTGCGGTCAGCGCATCGGCTCCGACCTGGGACCCGGTGTCACCGCGCTCCGCGCTCAGTTGTCGGGGCGGGTGTGTCATCGGGTGAATGATCCGGAGACGGCGAACATGACGCTCGGCGATCTGGACCCGGCCGCCTTGGACGCTGCCCGTGCGATCCCGGCCGAGACCCCGGGCGTGTGCGTCGTCGCCGGCCAGGACGGCTCCTGGCATCGCGCCCGCTCGGTCTACGTCCCCGAACACGAAGCCGAACAGGCGGCCCGCGACTTCGCGCATCTGGCCCCGGACTGGAACGCCCTGGTCGGCTCCGTCCCGGCCGTCCGTCCCGCCGCGTAGGCGGCCCGGCTCTCCCTTCTTCCACCGCTCGGCGTGAGCCCTGATTCATGCCACGTCCCTACCCGACCCATGCCCGAAACCGGTCCTGGAGGCTGCCCGATGACCGTTCGCATCCGTGTCCTTCGCCCGCGCCCTCGTCCTCGGTTCGTCGCCGTCCCGTCCCCCTCGTCCGGCTCGTCCTCGCCGTCGTCCTCGCGCTCGCCCCGGCTGTCGGCGGTGTCGTCCTGGGACGTGTGGTCGGTCGGTGTCGAGTGGGACGAGGGCCGGTCCCTGCACGTCGCGCGGTGCAAGCGGTGCGCTGACTCGTTCGCCTCGTCCCGGCTTGGTGAGGTTGATGACTGGGCCGACTCCCACCGCTGTGACCCGGAACTGGCCGCGCTGCTGGCCCTGGTGGACATCCGGCGGGCGGCATGACCCGGCGCGTGCTCGGGGCGGTGGCCGACTCCGGGCCGGTCGTCGTCCTGGCCGGGATCGCGGCGGCGGGGTCGTTCACCCATATCCGTGACACGGCCACCGATCACGGTCAGCGCGGGTGGATGGCCTGGGCCATCGCCGTGTGCATCGACCTGACGTGTGTCATGGCGGCAGGGGAGCGCCAGCGTGACAGGCGCACCGGGCGGGAGACGGGGCGGCTGTCGTGGCCGACGCTGGTCCTGGTCGGGGGCATCCTGCTCTCGCTGGCGGCGAACCTGGCGCAGGCGGACCGGTCGGTGTGGGGATGGATTACCGCCGGAACCCCCGCTGGCGCGTTCCTGGTCGCGGTCTCCATGCTGGAACGCCGCAAGACCACTCAGGCCACGGCAGACGAACCAGCCTTGCCGGTCCCCGTCCCGGACTTCTCCGGCCGCCCGTCCTCGGAGGCGTCCGCCTCGTCGGCTGCACCGTCCGCCGTGCCCTCATCGGCCTTGTCGCCGTCCTCGCCCTGGGTGGTGTGGGAGGACGACCGGCCCACGGCTGCCGCCCTCGTCCCGGCCGTCCCCAACGACCAGGATCGCCAGACCACGGACGAGCAGGCCGGCGAGGACGTACCGGACGGCCAGACCTCCATCCCCCTCCCCGTGCCCGTCCCGGCCGTCGAGGAAGCGGCGGCTGCCTCGCCCAGTCCCGCTCCTGCGGGGCCGCTGGTCGACTTCGCGCGCCGTGTCGCCTCCGAACACCAGGACCGGCATGGGCGCCCGATCACCCGTGATGCGTTGCGTGCCCGGCTCGGGGTGTCCAACCAGCTCGCTTCCGACCTGCTCCGCCAGATCCGCACCGAACCCGCACCCATCGCCTGACCACCGGGAGAGAACACGCCATGACCACCACGCCGAACACGCCGCGCGTCATCTGCTCGCCCGGCCCGATCGTGCCCGGTGACCTGTTCAGCCGCCATCAGACCATCGCGGGCCTGCGGGCCCTGGCCGACTTCCTGGAGGCCAACCCGGCCGTGCCGGTCGAGGAGTACGGCCACACCTACAACGTCTGGATCAACGCCGACACCGATGACGGCGGACGCTCCGGCATCGCCGCCCTGGCCGCACACCTCGGCGAGGCGTTCGAAGACCGCATCGCCCACGGCGGTCACTGCACCACTCGCAAGACGTTCGGGCGCATCCGTTACTCGGCCGTCTACATCCCCAACCGCCGGATGACCGAACTCAAGGCCCGGAGCAGCTACGAGGCCAACATCATCCTCGACCCCGACCAGGCCCCGGATGCCGCCTGATGGCCGCGCCCGGTGAGGGCCCGGACGAGCCGCCTGTGCTCCTCGTCCACGGCTGGGTGTGCGGGTCCTGCGGCGGGGGCGGGATCGCCTCCGACGGTTCCACCTGCTCCGACTGTCACGGCCTCGGCCACACCACCTGAGGAGGCTTCGATGTTCCTGCGCCGCTGCGGCTTCGCTGCGTTCTGGCTCGTCCTGGGCCTGTTCCTGCTCCGCAACCCCGAAAACGCCGCCCACACCGTCCGCGCCATCGCCGGCGGCCTCGCCCTGGTGGCTGACGCGTTGTCGCGGTTCGTCGCCGCGTTCTAGCTCCGGCCCCGGCGCGGCCCACAAGCCGCCAAGCAAACAGCGCCGCGCCGGGGGCCCTGGTCCCGCTCCACCCGCCTGAACGGACAGGGAGACCTCTCCATCGTGCCGCACCCCGCACCACTCGTGTCCGACATCGCCGCGCGAGACATGGCCGAACGTTTCAACCGGCCGGACTTCCGCGCCTGGGCTCGCCGCGCTCACACCACGGGAGGATGCGCCCAGCCGATCCACCTGCGCGGGCGGGTCGACCACATCGACCCTGTGACCGGCGCCGTCCTGCACCACTACTCCACGGCCCGCGAGCCGGGCGGAGCGCTGCGAGTGGCGTGCAAGACCCGGCGCGCGTCCCGCTGCCCGGCCTGCGCCGAGATCTACCGCGCCGACACCTACCAACTCATCCGCGCCGGACTCACCGGCGGCAAAGGCGTCCCGGATACGGTCACGCAGCATCCGGCCGCGTTCGTCACGCTCACCGCGCCGTCGTTCGGGCCGGTCCACGCGCGCCGCACCGGGGCCGGTGGCGCCGTCGTCTCCTGCCACCCCCGCCGCAATGGCGGCACCTGCCCCCACGGACGGCCGGTCTCGTGCACCGTCCGGCACTCCGCCGACGACCCGCGGCTCGGGCAACCGATCTGCCCGGACTGCTTCGACTACACCGGCGCCGTCCTGTGGAACGCCCACGCCCCCGAACTCTGGCGCCGCTTCACCCTCGCCTACCGGCGGTACGTCGCCCGGTCGGCGGGCCTGCGGGTCGCCGAACTGCGGGAGGTGCTCACGGTCTCCTTTGCCAAAGTCGCCGAATACCAGCGGCGCGGCCTTGTGCACTTCCACGCCGTCATCCGCCTCGACGGGCCCGGCGGCCCCGACACACCACCACCCGCATGGGCAACACACCAACTCCTCAAAGCGGCCGTCGACCACGCGGCCGGAGCCGTCACAGTGTCGACTCCTGCGGCCGGCGAGGTCCCGGCGATGACGCATGAGTGGGGCTCCCAGGTCGACGTCCGGCCGATCACCACGGCGGGCAGACTGACCGATGGTGCGGTGGCGGGCTACATCGCCAAATACGCCACCAAAGCCGCCGAATGCGTCGGCACGCTGGACCGCCGCATCCGCGCCACCGACGACCCCGCCAACCTCCCCGTCAACGGCCACGCCCGGCGACTCATCGCCGAATGCCTCCGCCTGAGCGGCCTGGACGAGTACGCGGGACTGCGGCTGGCCGAGTGGGCGCACATGCTCGGCTTCCGCGGCCACTTCTCCACCAAATCCCGCCACTACTCCACCACCCTCGGCGCGCTGCGTACGGCCCGGATCGAACACAACCAGCGCGAACACGCACACGAGATCAGCACCGGCCGCCTGCCTTTCGATGACGACCGGGTCTTGGTGGTCGCGCACTGGTGCTACGTCGGCCAAGGCATGACGCCCGGTGAGGCGCTCCTGACCGCCGTTCTCACCGGCAAGCCTCTGCCCGCTCTCGACACGTCCGCCACAGCTCAAGGGAGCCCGAGTTGACCGACCTCGTCCTGACCGTCGACGAAGCGGCAGAACGGCTCCGCGTGAGCCGCTGGACGCTCTACAACCTCATCCGCTCCAACCAACTCCGAACCGTCAAGATCGGCCGCCGCCGTCTCGTCCCCGTCAACGCCCTCGCCGAATGCCTCGACCAGCTATCGGAGGTCGCTGCCTGATGACCGTCACCCTGCTCGCCGTCCCGGACGAGCCCGAAGAGACACCGGGGTCCAAGCCTCGCAAGAGCCGTTCACGCAAGCGCGCCAACGGAGAAGGGACGATTTACCAGCGCAAGGACGGGCGATACGAGGGCGCTGCCTTCGTCCCCACGACCGCCGGCACCTACAAGCGCATCCGCGTCTACGGCAAGACCCGTGAGGAGGTGCGGCGCAAGCTCACGAAGGTCTTGGAACAGGCAGACCAGGGCATCCCCGTCTCGGCCGAAAGCTGGACGGTGGAGCAGTACCTCACCTACTGGCTGGACCACGTCGTCCGGCCGGAACGCAAGCCGCGCACGGCACAGGGATACGAGAGCGTCGTCCGGCTCTACCTCGTCCCAGAGCTGGGGAAGAAGCGGCTCGGCAAGCTGGCCGTGCGCGACGTGCGGGCCTTCATTAACCGCGTCCGGGCGCAGTGCCTCTGCTGCAAGCACGGCGTCGACGCGGCCCGTGACGTGCCGCGATGCTGCGCCCTCAAGGGCGGCCAGTGCTGCGAGTCGCATCCGTCCGTGCGCATGGTCCAGTCGATTCACGCCGTGCTTCGCAACGCCCTGGAGTCGGCCGTCCGAGAGGAAGTCATGCCCCGCAACGTCGCCAAGCTGGTCAAGATCAGTGCGCCCAAGTACAAGGTGAACCGCGGACTCACGGTCGACCAGGCGCGCGACGTCCTCAAGGCGGCCCGCGGCGAACGGCTCTACGCGCTATACGTCCTGGCGCTGTGTCTCGGTCTGCGGCGTGGTGAGCTGCTCGGCCTGCGCTGGCAGGACGTGACCCTCGTCGGCTGCCAGGCATGCGGCGGGGAGGGCGGCGAGGTGGACGGTGCCGAGTGTGAGACCTGCTCCGGTAGCGGAGTTGAAAGCGCCACGCTCGAAGTCGCTCAGACGCTCCAACGGGTCGGGGGAGCGCTGCGGTTCGTCCCGCCCAAGACCGATGACTCCGAGCGGACCGTCCCGCTGCCCTCGGTCTGCATCACGGCTCTGTGCGAGCACAGGGCGAGGCAGGCGGCCGAGCGCGCGGACGCCTGGGACGACTGGGAGGACTACGGCCTCGTCTTCCCGTCTCGGCGCGGCACGCCCATGGAGCCGGACAACCTTCGCCGCTCCTGGGGTCGCGTCCGCGCGGCCGCCGGCCTGGAGGGGATGCGCTTCCACGACATGCGCCACACCTGCGTCTCGCTGCTGCTCCACCTGGGCATCGCACCCAACGTCGTCCGGGACATCGTCGGGCACAGCGACATCGAGGTGACCATGACGATCTACGCGCACACGTCCCTCGACGACAAGCGCGCGGCGCTGCGGAAGCTGGGAAGCGCCCTCGGCTAACGAGTATCAACATGGGGCGATCTCGAGAAGAGATCGCCCCATGCTCTTATTTGCCGACAATTATCCGGTAAGGCCGAAGTACGCCAGAACCATTTGTGTGACCACTGAGGTGGTCACAGATCCACCGATGCGGCCACCTGTGCGTGCGCCGATGGTGGCGATTTTTCCGAGCCAGCCGTTAACTTTCGGTCCCGGCTCTACTAGTTCGCCGTTTGCCTCAGTTCGGTCCTCGTTAAGAGATGCTTCCAGTTCTTCGAGCAACTCAGCGGGGAGGCCAACCTGTCTCAGTTGGCTTATTAGCTCTTCATCAGACCTTGCCGGATTGCTAAGCGTCTGTTGGACGAAGTGAGAGGATCCAACGGCGACGTTGGGACTGCCTCCATAGATAGCGGTGTTGAAGATCTGGTTGCCGCGCTCCTCGCTCAAGCTAGAGCCCGCCCTTTCTCCCGCATCAGGGTCCTCAGTCTCAATGCTGAGGGCCAGATCTAGCACTCTATTCCGGACGGTGTCTAGGATCCCCCGCACCTGAGAGGGGCTCACCGGCTTCCATGCCTGAACCAGACCCATCATCGGATACATGCGCGCCTTGCCGTCCTCTATCAATTGATTGACATAAGGCACGGCATCGCTCGGCCAAGGCACCCTAAGGGGGTCTTCGCTATTCCTGCTTCTTGCGACGAGATCTTCAAGTTCTGGTAGTCCTTGGCGGAATTCTACCTTGAAAAGCGCGCCATCTCGAAGTTCTTTGGGGAGTGAGGAAGGGGGGATAGGGGCATTGTTGGTGCTGGAGTTGAAAGGGCCAACAAAGTTGCCCCGAACCTCGGCGTCGAACGGGCCGCGGTAGCTAGGGACGTTCTCCCCTTGTGGGTAACCATTGAGTTCATGCTCAACCCACGCTTCCAAGGGCTGAATGCGAGCACGTGCCGCCAGCACCTTCACCTTGCGTAGCAGTACGGCGGTGGGTAACTGGTCACCTGAAGCCGACGAGATGATCTCTTGAAGGATGGACACGCCAAACCTCTCGCAAGCTGAGGCTTCGCAAGGACAACACGGCGGTTGCCGTCAGCGTTGCCGTCAAGATACTCACAACGAGGGCTCCGTGAACCCAAGTCCCCTGGTCGGGGTGGTGGGCAGGGGCGGGGTCGAACCGCCGACCTTCCGCTTTTCAGGTCACAGCGTCTGAGCGCTGTACTGACCTGCGAAAACCCAGGTCGCTTACGAGCGAGAACCCGATAAGCGGATTGTGTTCCCCGGCAGGCTAGCACGGTCTGCTACTTGATGAGTACCCACTGTCGTAGTGATCATGTCGCAGGGGCTCTACAGCCGATCGTTGCTGTGGTTGGTTGGCGGTCTTGCGGCCGTAGATGCTGAGGCGCCCCCCTGCTCTCCTCGGCGGTATGACAAGCCTGCTGGCCTTCCGCGCCCGCGGAAACTGCGGGATGCCGCGCTGCTCCGCCTTGCCCACGGTGCCGCCCTGGAACGTGGTGTGCGGGCTGCGGCTTCCGGACCCGCCCTGGACGACGGTCTCGGGACTGCCCTGGCGGACGGTGGGCGGGCTGCTGGGCCGCTCCGGACTCTCGTCGGATCGGGTCATAGCGTGTCCTTGGGTTCGCCATGCTCGTCGATCTCGACGACCGGCACCTCGACGTCCAAGCCGAGCCGCAGCACGTCTCCCGGGCCCAGCGGCGTCGGAGCCGTGACCTGGCGGCCGTTCACGAAGGTGCGGTTTCTGGACCCCAGGTCGTTCGACCAACAGAAGGTCGGCGTCCCAGTACAGCCGCGCGTGGCGACGGCTGATCTGGTGGTAGTCGGCCAGCCCGCGGACGTGCGCGCAGTCGAGCTCGTCCCGTCCAAGCCACAGGCCGTCGGGCTTCACCACGAGCAGGTCGCCGAGCAGCCGCAGCGCGATCGTCGGTCTACCCCGGGACGGCTCGCCGGACGGGGTCCCGTCGGGGTTCTGGTACACCGTGCGGGGGTCGCTCCGTCCGCCGGGGCTCCGGGATGCGGCCAAGGCGCCTCCGCGGGTGGCTCGACGCGCACAGGATCCAGCTTCACCTTGTGCTTCTCACACGACCGCAAAGTTGGCCATGGCCTTCGATGATGGCCTGACTGACGCCCCTTCTACGACGATTGACCAACACCCCCCGTAAGACAAGATCATGGATCTTTGTAGTCATGCAGATTTCTCTCGTTCACCTGTGGTTCATGGAACGTTCTTAAGTGCCATATTCACTTAAGCCGACTTTGCCGGCTCCTTGCAAAAGGTGGCGTTGCCTTGTCTGGACCGCGTCGAGGATTCAGTTACCTGTGGGGCCGCAACAGGAATGTTCGGGAAGTCCAACGCATAATCTCTGCCGCTTTGGCGATTCTAGTCAGCCTGACGATCGTGGTCGACATGGAGAAGGTCGGCACCAGGTTCGCATCGGCCGAGCCGGCACCCGCGGGCGAAAAGGTCGTGTCGGAGCGGCTGGATAGGGTTTCCGCACAGCTCACAGCGCGGCTGGAGCGGCGGCGGATCGAGGTCTCCGGTGAGCGGAGTGAATCGTCGAGCTTGTGGGCGAACCCCGATGGAACGTTCACCACTGAAAGCTATGCAGGACCCGTGCGCGTACGTGAGGGCGGCACCTGGAAACCGATCGATACCACGCTGATCGCGGCTGGTGGTGCGGTGCGCCCACGGACGGCTCCCGCACCGGTGGTATTTTCTGCTGGAGGTTCCAACAAGCGGTTCGCATCGATCGCCGACGGCAAACGATCGTTGGCGATGGAATGGGCGGCGGAGCTTCCTGCACCCCAGTTGACCGGTAACACCGCAGTTTACAAGGGCGTGGTTCCCGACGGCGAGGGCGATCTGCTCGTCAGTGCGCTGCCGCGGGGGTTCAGCCATTCGGTAGTGCTGAACAAGCCGCCGGTCCGCCCGGTGGAGTTGCGGTTGCCGATCGCGCTGGGGGGTATGCAGCTCAAGAGGCTCCCTGGGGGGCAGCTCGAACTCACAGATGACAAGGGCGCGGCGGTGGCCGGGGCGCCGGCTCCACGGATGTGGGACGCCACGAAGAACCCCCTGTCAGGAGACAGCGATCATCAGGCGCAGGTGCCGAGCACGGTGGAGAAGTCGGCGGACGGCGCTGTTCTGGTGCTCAAACCCGATCCCGAGTTCTTCAAGAAGCAGGATCTGAAGTACCCGGTGACCATCGACCCGACCCAGTCGCTGGCCGTGTCCGCCGACACCTATGTCGCCAACACCATGACGGGGTCGCAGTACAACTCCGCCGATCTCATCACAGGCACCTGGGACGCGGGCTCCACGCTGGCACGTTCGTATGTACAGTTCAATACGGCCAAGCTGGCCGGGAAGCACATCCTTTCCGCGGACTTCAGGGCGTACGCATGGTGGTCGTCGGCGTGCACGACGACTGGATCCGGGGTCCAGGTCCGTCGGGTCACCTCCAGCTACAACATCGAGACGATCGGTTTCGGGTCCGAGCCGTCCACCACCGCCACCGGTGCCGCGGTGAGCACGGCTTCGCCCGGTGGGGCCTGTCCGCAGGACTGGATGCATTGGAACACCACCTCGATCGTCCAGGCATGGGCGGACGGGACGGCGAACAACGGGTTCCAGATCCGGGCGGTCAACCAGGCGGACTCCACGAGCTGGCGTCGTTTCCGCTCATCCAACTATGTGCTGGGCAGCGTCGGCCCGTTGGAGCCCCGCCTCGATGTGACGTGGAACTCCTATCCGGCGGCGGCGTCCAAGATCACTTCCTCCACTGTCGTCGGCGCGAACGGGACCCGCTACTCGCCGACGGCGACGCCCACGCTGACGGCGGCGGCGGCCGACGCCGACGGGGGCACGATGCGGATGGACTTCGAGGTCGCAGCTGCCGGGGGTGGCCCTGTCTGGTCGGGCAGCGCCGCTTCGACAGCCGGTGTCCCCACAGCGCTGTCCGTGCCGGCAGGGCAACTCAACAACGGCGCGTCCTACCAATGGCGGGTGCGCGGCTACGACGGCACCGACTACGCCAAGACCTGGTCGTCCTTTCAGGCGTTCACCGTCGATACGACGCTGCCCGACGCGCCCGCCGTGTCCTGCCCGAGCTATCCGCAGGGAACGTGGTCGAGCAAGGCGTCGTCGGCAGTGACCTGCACGCTGAGCACTACCTCCGGGGACGGAGCCGGCTACTACTGGTCCATTGACGATCCGTCGCCGCAGACCCTGGTCGCCGACCCCAACGGCACGGGAGGCGACCCGCTCACCGTCTCGATCAATCCCTCGGACGGCTGGCACACCCTTTACGCCAAGACCCGCGACAGCGCTCTGAACACGTCGTCCGCCACGGCTTACGCGTTCGGCGTCGGCGTCGGCAGCCTCACCTCGCCGCAGGAGGACGACCGCACCCAGGCCGCGGTCTCGCTGACCTCCGGCGCACCGGCGACGAAGGTCGGCGTGACCTACAAGTACCGGGTCGGCACAGACAACGGTCTGGCCTGGACGAACGTGCCCATCGGTGACGTGACACCGCCTGGGTCGTCCACGCCGATCAGCGGATGGCCGGTCACCAGGGGCGACACCACGCAGGACTTTACCGCCAAGGTCTGGAACCTGGCCCGTACGGTCAAGGACGCGGGGAAGGGGGACGGCCCGGTCCAGATCAAGGCGTGCTTCACCGCTGTTGGCGGGACCGCCGAAGAGTGCTCCGCACCCGTCACGGTCACCCTTGAGCGGTCCGCATTCGGTGCCTCCTACGCGACCGGGGACCTTGGGCCCGGCCAGGTCTCGCTGCTGACCGGTGACTACTCCGTCGGCGAGACCGACGTGAACTACTCCGGTCTTGTGGTCTCCCGCTCGCACACGACATTGGTTCCCTCGGCCGCCACGGGACCGGACGGGGTGCGCAACCCCTTCGGGCCGGGCTGGACGTCGGCGATCGCCCCGGACAACGAGGCCGGAATGGCCGATTTCCAATTCGCCGACCATTCCGCTGACGGGTATGTGAGCCTTACGGGCAGCGAGGGGCAGACCCTCACCTACAGTCTCCGGTCTAACGGGCAGTACCAGGGCATCGGCGATGCCGACGACGGTTCGGTCATCACCAAGGACTCTTCCACCCAGTTCACCTTCACCGATATCGACGGCACCACGACCAGGTGGGTCCTGACCGGCGGTGACTGGCGCGCCACCAGTGTCACCGAGCCCGGTGGGGACACGCGCACCTTCACCTACGACCCGCAGGGCAGGATCACACGGATACTCGCGCCCGTCCCCGCGGGCGTCTCCTGCGGCGCGACGCTCGTCGCGGGCTGCCGCGCTCTCGCCGTGACGTATGCGGACACGACGACGGCGACCGGGGTCGGATCCGGGTGGGGCGACTACGCCGGGCAGGTCAAGGAGATCGCCTACGTCGCGTACGACCCGGCCTCGCAGGCGATGAAGACCACCGCCGTGGCCGTCTACCGCTACGACTCGACCGGCCATCTGCGGCAGGAATGGGACCCGCGGATCAGCCCGGCTCTCACGACCACCTACTACTACAACGGCGACGGCCGGATCTCCCAAATCACGCCGCCCGGCCTGGCCCCCTGGGAGATGTCGTACGACAGCCAGGGCCGCGTCGTCGCGGCGAGCCGGCAGGACGGCGGTCAGCCGGCGACCGAGACCGTCGCCTATGACATTCCCCTCTCGGGGACGGGGGCACCGACCGACCTCTCGTTGGCGCAGACCGCCACCTGGGGTCAGGACACGAACCTGCCGAGAATCGGCACCGCGATCTTCCCGGCCTCCCATGTGCCTCCGGCCAACGGTTCGGCCGGCGGCTACGAGCCCGGCGGCGGCGACTGGAAGTACGGCCGGATCACCTATCTGGACGTCAACGGCCGCGCGGTCGACATGCTCTCCTATGGGGCGGGGGCCTGGCAGATCGCCGCGAGCAGGTACGACGATGCCGGCAACCAGGTGTGGGCGCTGAGTGAGAGCAACCGGCTCCAGGCGCTCAGTCCGACCGGCGCCACCGACCTCTTCGTCGCGACCCGTCCCAGCAGCGCCGAACGCGCCGACCTTCTCGCCACCGCGAAGACCTACGACGCCGACGGCGGACTCCTCACGTCAACGGGCCCGACTCATCCGGTGGAGTTGGCCTCCGGCGCCACCGTCTCGGCCCGGCAGCGCACGACAAATACCTACGACGAGGGCAAACCGGACCCCGACGCCGAGTACCACCTGCTCACGACGAGCACCGTCGAACCGGTCGTGGTCGACGGGCAGGCGACGCCAGAAGCGGCGGACACCCGTACCGCCAAGACCGGCTACGCCGCGCTCAACAGCGGAGACACCTCGGGCTGGGAGCTGCTCCAGCCCACCAGCGAGACCTTCGTCATTCCGGGCGGAACCGACGTCGTTCGCCGCACCAGATACGACGATCTCGGTCGCATCGTCGAAACCCGTGCGTCCGGCTCGGACGGTACCGATCCCGGCACAAAGGTCATCACCTACTACACGGCGGCGGCCAACGGGACGTACAGCATCTGCGGCGGTCACCCGGAATGGGCGGGGCAGGTGTGCCGCACCGGGACCGCGAGCCAGCCGGGCTCGGGACCGAACCTGCCTGTCAAGCTCACCACCTACGACTACTGGGGAGCTGTGGCGGGCACCACCGAGACCAGGGGCTCGACGCAGCGGACCGTTACCATCACCCATGACGGTGCCGGACGTGTGACGACGCAGTCGACCAGCGTCACCCCAGCCGCCAACGGCGGCACAGCGGTTCCGGACCAGACCGTCGCCTATTCGGCCAGCACCGGGGCCCCGATCAGCGTGTCCGCCGGTGGGCGCACCATCACCACCGGCTACGACGCGCTCGGAAGGATCTCCAGCTATACCGACTCCGAACTGAACGTCACGACGAAGACGTACGACATCGACGGCGGCTTGCACACCCTTGACGACGGCAAAGGGACCTACACCTACCACTATGGCGGCACCGACTCGGCCGGTCGGGAAGAGCGCCGACCGATCCTGACCCGGCTCGAAACCGGTGCGGGATCGTCGCCCGACGACTTCACCGGCTCCTACGACCCGGACGGAAGACTCATTCAGCAGGTGTACCCGAACGGGCTCACCGCCGATACCGTCTACGGCAATGCCGGTGCCGCAGGCCGCCTCACCTATAGCAAGAGCGGCGGTATCTGGCTCCAAGTGACCAGTAGCGCCGGCAGCCAGGGTCAGACGGCGCAAACAGCCGGCCCCGAGAGCACAGCCCGGTACAGCTACGACGGCGCGAACCGGCTGACCAAGGTCGAGGACACCTACCTCGGGGACTGCCGCACCCGCAAGTACACCTTCGACGCCCGCAGCAACCGGACCGGGCTCGACGACTACTCCGGCGGGGCCGAATCAGCCTGCTCCACCGGCACCACCCCGACGACCAGCAACTACACCTACGACAGCGGTGACCGTCTCACGAACTCCGGCTACTCCTATGACACACTCGGCCGCACCACGGCGGTACCGGGCGGCGACGCCCTGGGCGGTACGGCGATGCAGATCGGTTATCACGCCGACGATATGGTCGCCGCGATCACACAGGGCAGCGACACTCTGGGATTCAGCACGGACCCGTCCAGGCGTATTGGTACCACCGGCTACACCACCGGTTCCGTGAGCGGCACACTTACCAACCACTACGGCGACGCGGGGGACTCGCCAACCTGGATCGGCGAACCCGCAGGCGGATGGACCCGCAACATCACCGACCTGACCGGCGCGCTCGGAGCCGTCCAGAACAGTACGGGGACGGTCACCCTGCAACTACCGGACCTCGGCGGCGACGTGGTCGCGACCGTCGATGACTCGACCTCGGCCACGGGACTCTCCTCCTATGCTGAATCGACCGAATACGGAGGCATCCGGGACACCGAGCCCCGGTACAGATACGGATGGCTCGGTTCGCACCTGCGCTCGCAGGGCACCCTCGGCGGCATCGTCCTCATGGGTGAGCGCCTCTATCTGCCCACCATCGGGCGTTTCCTCCAGACGGACCCGGTCGAGGGTGGAAGCTGCAACGACTATGAGTACACCTGCGGTAACCCGGTCGACAACAAGGACCTGGACGGGCGCAACAACAAAGAAAATGCGATGTGTATCATCCAGATCGGTTACCTCAGCTGCAACGAAGCCAAACATTGGGCCGGCGTGGCCCAAAAATACTGGGATAACTACCACTGGGCGTGGTATAGGGACAAGGCCAACGACGGAGGCCCCTCCAACGCGTTCAAACACGCGTTCTGGAACGCCCTGATGACATTTCATCAGGGCATCCGGGTCGCCGCCGTCGTCGCGACCAACCACGAGAAGTACAGCAAGACCTATGGAACCCCGTTGTCCAAGATGGATCTCAGAAACAATATTTTGGGCCGCAACGTTGGTAACCGTCTCAGGCGCCGGCACCGGACCCTGAGCAACTGGGCCGTGGCGATGGCCGTCGGAAAGTACTATTACAAATTCTGGTGCGCGAACAAATACAGTCTCTGGATGTGCTACTGATATGGGTGCCACCGATGAGTACAAACGGACAGCGAACACCGCCTCGGCCGACCGCCGCCCTGGGAATGGCAGCGACCGTCCTCATGGCCGGTGGGTGCGCAACACCGGTGGGAGCACGGCCCGCAGCCGAATCGGCCGGCGCGAACCGGCCATGGGCAGTGGCCGTACAGCCCGGCTCTGCCGGCCACGCCTACCTCACTGATCTTCATGGGCACAGCAGTACCGTGCAGAAATGTGAAACGGATTCCGGCTACGAGAGTCCGCAGCTCAGCAGAAGCGGTCTCACCGTTGCCGTCAACGGCTGCTATCGAGACCCCACCGGCCTTGGCGCCTGGATCATCCACAGAGGCAAGCGGACCAGATTCCTTGGAGTCGACGACGGGCTCCTCGCGTTCGCCGGCGACGACCGGCTCCTGATCGCAAGGAACACACGGAACGGAGCATTCGCGATCGACCGCTGGCCGGTGCGGGACCCGGGTCGCCGCAGCGAACAGGTCGCCAGATTCGGAACGCCGAAGGTCAACGAAGAGGTCTTCGGCCTGGATGTGCCCGCTGCAGGAGACCGCGCGGTCGTCGTCGCCGGCCGTCGGCTTCCGTACCCGAACACGACTCCTCCGCAGACCAATGTCTGGGTGGTCTCTCTCACGACAGGCACTTCGAGAACAGTGCCCGGAATCACTGATGCCGAGCGGGCGGTCTGGGGAAGAAAGGGAAGTCTGATCGTCCAGCATTCCACACGCTGGACGACCGTGGACCCGGCGACGGGCAAGACCACCGCCTTCGCGCCACGTCCCACGGACGCGATGTACGGGCACTGCGAACTCGCAGGCGCGGCGCGCCGGGGGCTGATCGCCTGGTGCCCGGCCACGGCGAGCCTGCTGCGAATCGAGCCTGGCGGGAAGACCACGGCTCGGACGACGCTCAAGACCAAGCGCACCAGCCCGGCGGAGGTGAGCGTGGCGGTCGACGCCCTCGGCTGGTGACGCGCACTCCCGGGAACACGGCCGGACCGTGGTCGCACCGGTTCCGGCCGCCCGACCTCTGCAATCTCGTGGGTGCCCACCTACGGTGATCTTAATGCGTTCGGGGGCCCGGACGCCTCGGCTCTGCCCCGCACCGGCAGCGGAGCCTGGCCACGATCCGGGACTGATTAGACACACTTGTCGACCGGGCGCACCGAGACCACGGTGGCCAGGGCGATTGCATCGGTGCGTTCGGTGGTCTTGAGAGTCAGGCTTCGGCTATCGGCGCCGGTCAGCTCGCCGCACACTCGACCGGCCTGATGCCGGACCCTACCTTTCTCAACAACCCTGCCCGTCAAACGGGGGCAACATCAAGGTGTCCGGGCTGTGGGGGGAAGCTCATCTTCAGGAAAGTCATGCGATCGCATCCGGTTGCCGACGTTGCCGAGTCAACGTGTAGGCGGAAGGTGTTCGAGCGGTGTGCATCCGCCTGAGTTCGGTTCGGGGCCGGATAATGAAGTACCTCTGACCGTGTTTCTGCTGGTCAGAGGTTTGGTGGTGGGCAGGGGCGGGGTCGAACCGCCGACCTTCCGCTTTTCAGGTCACAGCGTCCGAGCGCTGTACTGACCTGCGAAAACCCAGGTCGCCCACGAGCGAGAACCCGATAAGCGGATTGTGTTCTCCAGTAGGCTACCACGGCCCGCTATTTCATGAGTACCCTCTGTCATGGAAATCATGTCTCAGGGGCTCTGCAGTGAATCGTTGCTTGATGCCGGGTCGTCAGGCTTGCGGCCATAAATCCCGATGTGGCCCCTGGCTGCTCTCCTCGGCGGCATGTCTAAACAGGGCTAATTGGTCATGGCGGTTGGGTGAGTGGACGGGTCGGTGGTGGGGGCGTATGCCGGTGGCATGGCCGGATACCCCCAGGGCGGCGGGATGACCGACGCGGGCCGTCAAAGACGTGAGCAGGTGCGGATGCAGGCGGCGCAGTGGTTCGGTGAGGGCCGGGCCAGTACGTGGATCGCTGTGGAGTTGCGGGTGGGGCTGCGGCAGGTGGAGAAGTGGCGCCGGGCCTGGCGGGAGGGCGGGGCCGGGGCGCTGCGTTCCAGGGGGCCGCATCGGCGGCAGCGTCTGGACGAGGCGATGTTCGCGCGGTTGGAGGCGGAGTTGAATCGCGGCCCGGCCGCGCACGGGTACGCCGATGACCAGCGGTGGACACTGGGCCGGGTCGCCGCGCTGATCCGCGAGTTGTTCGCCGTCGATTACACGGTGCCGGGGGTGTCGCTGCTGCTGCGGCGTAATGGCTGGTCGGTGCAGGTGCCCGGACGCCGGGCGGTCGAGCGCGATGACCGGGCCGTGCAGGTGTGGAAAGAGCGGGTGTGGCCGCAGGTGGAACCACCGCGGGCGACCTGGGCGCCTGGATCTGTTTCGAGGACGAGACCGGTCAAGGG
>NZ_CAACVB010000125.1 GCF_900659635.1 Actinomadura roseirufa
CTGGAGTTCAGACGTGTGCTCTTCCGATCTGGGGCCGCGGCCGCGCCGGTTCCCTCCCGGCCGGCCACAGCAGCACCGCGACCGCGACCGCCGCCGCGATCGCGGCCGTCAGGGCGGCGGCGAGGACGGGCGGCGCCCAGAACCGCGCCACGCCGCGCGACCGGGCGGCGGCCCGGCCCGCGTCCCGGAACCGGCGCACGGTGTCCGGTCCCGCGTGGATCTCGTCGGCGGCCCCGCGGTAGTGGGCGCGCAACAGGGCGTCGAGGTCGTCGTTCACGCGCGGCCCTCCCCCATGTGCTCCCGCAGTGCCGCCATGGCCCGCGATGTGTGACTCTTCACCGTGCCGCGCGAGACCCCCATGGTCTCGGCGATCTCCTGCTCGCTCAGGTCGCACCAGTAGCGCAGGACGACCACCGCGCGCTGCTTGGGCGGCAGCGCGCGGAGCCCCTCGTCGAGGCCGTCCCCGGCCGCCCCCGGCACCGGGGACGCCCCGGCGAGGCGCTCCACGTCCGCCACCGACCCGACCGGCGTGTCCCGCAGCCGCGCCCGCCGCTTGTTCTCGTCGATCGCGAGATTGACCAGTACGCGGCGGGTGTAGGCCTCGGGGTTGCCGCCGGACAGGCGCCGCCACCGCCGTGCCACCCGCTCGTAGGCGATCTGCAGGAGATCCTCGGCGAGGTGCCGGTCGTAGACCAGGAAAACGGCGGTGCGCAGCAGGCGACCCGCGGTGGCGGTCACGAACTCCTCGAACGTGAGCTCCGCCCCGCGGATCTCCTGTGCGCTCAACGTGGACAGACCGCACCTACCCCCGGTGGGTGGTCTTCGCCGGCGCCGGCCCGCCGCCCGGGACGGGCGGGACGACCGGCCCGCCGCCCGGGACCGGCTTCGCCGTGGCGTGCGGCGGACGGTGCGGCGTGGTCGGCGCGCACTTCGGGGCGGGCTTGGCCGGCTTCGCCGTCGGCGGCTTCGGGGAAGGCTTGGCCGTCACGGTCTTAGTCGGGTGCGGCTTGGCCGTCGGCGGCTTCGGGGACGGCGTGGCCGTGGGCGGCCTCGGGGACGGCGTCGCCGTCGGCGGCCTCGGGGACGGCGTGACCGTGACGCATCCGCCCGGGTTGGCCGGCCTCGGCGCCGGGACGGGGCGGCCCGCCGGGGTCTTCGGCAGTTGCCGGGCCCCCGCCACCGCCGCCACGGGCTTCGTCTTCGCCGAATCGGCCGGTGCGGCCGCCGCCCAGACCCCGACGGCCAGGGCACCGGCCCCGCCGAGACCCGCCAGCACGAGCAGCGGTCCTCGGCGACCACGACGCTTGTCGTTCATATCGCTCCTAGGGGGAAGTTTCCGTACACCCCCAATAACCGCCGTCCCCGTGCCCGGGGTTGTCACGCCCGCAAAGAATTTCCGGACGGATCAGGAGAGTCCGGCGGCGGCCAGCGCGTCGGGCAGCAGGGCGGCGAGCGCGCGGAAGGCGCGGCCGCGATGGCTGATGGCGTCCTTGTCGGCCGCGGGCATCTCCGCGGTCGTCCGGGACTCGCCGTCCGGCAGGAAGATCGGGTCGTAGCCGAAGCCGCCGTCGCCGCGCGGCTCGCGCAGGACGGTACCGCGCATCCGGCCCTCGACGCAGTGCTCGACGCCGCCCGGCACGACCAGGACCGCCGCGCACACGAAGGAGCCGCCGCGCCGCCCCTCGGGGACGTCGCCGAGCTGGTCCAGCACGAGCCGCAGGTTCGCGGCGTCCTTGTCCGGGCAGGCGTCGCCGAACCGGCCCGACCAGCGGGCCGACAGCACGCCCGGCATGCCGTTCAGCGCGTCCACGCACAGGCCGGAGTCGTCGGCGACGGCGGGCAGCCCGGTGTGCGCGGCGATCGCGCGGGCCTTCAGCAGCGCGTTGCCCTCGAAGGTCAGCTCGGTCTCGGCCACGTCGGGCGCGCCGGGGAAGGCGTCCAGGCCCACGACGTCGATGCCGCCGAGGATCCGGCGCAGCTCGGCGATCTTGCCCTCGTTGCGGGTCGCCAGGACGATCGCGCTCACCGGGCCAGGGCCTCCGCCTGCAGCCGGGTGAGCTCGGCGCAGCCGCCGGCGGCGAGGTCGAGCAGCGCGTCCAGCTCGGCCCGGTCGAACGGGGTGCCCTCCGCGGTGCCCTGCACCTCGACGAAGCGCCCGTCACCGGTGCACACGACGTTCATGTCGGTCTCGGCGGCGGAGTCCTCCTCGTAGCACAGGTCGAGGCGCGCCTCGCCGCCCACGACGCCGACGCTGACCGCCGACACCGAGGTGATCAGCGGGTCGCCCTTGGTGAGCCGGCGGCCGCGCATCCAGGTCACGGCGTCGGCCAGCGCGATGTACGCCCCGGTGATCGCCGCGGTGCGGGTACCGCCGTCGGCCTGCAGGACGTCGCAGTCGAGCTGGACGGTGTTCTCGCCGAGCGCCTTGAAGTCGACGCAGGCGCGGATCGAGCGTCCGATGAGCCGGGAGATCTCGTGGGTGCGCCCGCCGACCCGGCCCTTGATGGACTCCCGGTCGTTGCGGGTGTTGGTCGCGCGCGGCAGCATCGCGTACTCGGCGGTGACCCAGCCGAGGCCGCTGTCGCGCCGCCAGCGGGGCACCGAGTCCTGGACGGACGCGGCGCACAGCACCCGGGTGCCGCCGAACTCGATCAGCACCGATCCCTCCGCGTGGTCGAGCCATCCGCGCTGGATGCGGATGGGGCGGAGCCGGTCGGGTGCGCGATCATCGGGGCGTGCCATGCGCACAGCCTAGTGCCCGGCGCGGGTCCGGGCCGCCGGGCGACGCCGCCCCGGGCGCGGGCCCGCCCGGCCGGTTCGCGCGCCCGCCGGTGTCACAGGTCGTAGCGGGCGCCGACCCGGGCCAGCTCGATCTCCCCGTCGTAGGAGCTGGCCCTGGCCTCCTTGAGCGAGACGTCCGCGTCGTTCCACGGCACCAGGTGGGTGAGGACGAGCCCGCCGACGCCGGCCAGCGCGGCGTGCTCGCCCGCCTCCCGCGCGGTCAGGTGCAGCTCGGACGGCAGCCCCGGGCCGTCCAGGAAGGACGCCTCGCACAGGAACAGGTCGGCGCCGCGGGCCAGTTCGACCAGCGTCTCCGACGCGCCGGTGTCGCCGCTGTAGGCCAGCGCCTTGCCGCCGTGCTCGATGCGGAACGCGTACGCCTCGACGGGGTGCGGCATCAGCGCGGTGGTCACCCGGAACGGGCCGATGTCGTAGGGGCCGCGGCGCAGCGTCCGGAAGTCGAAGGTCTCCGACATGCCGGGCTCGGGGTCGAGGTCGTAGGCCCGCGCCATCCGCGCCGGGGTGTCGGCGGGGCCGTGCACCGGGATCCGCGGCGGCGGGCCGCCCGGCCGGTAGGTGCGCGCCACCCAGTAGCCGCACAGGTCCAGGCAGTGGTCGGCGTGCAGGTGCGAGACGCAGACCGCGTCGATCTCGTACAGGGGGTGGAAGCGTTGCAGCGACCCGAGCGCGCCGTTGCCGAGGTCCAGCACCATCGCGTAGCCGTCCGCCTCGATCAGATAGCTGGACGCGGGGCTATCCGGCCCCGGGAAGCTGCCGGAGCAGCCGATCACAGTGACCCGCACGCTCACTCCTCCTCTTGTGTCCCCGAGGAATCAGGTGGTCAGAGCCTTGCTGAGGGAGGTCTCCACCGAACCGATCTCGGGCCCCAGGAACCGGCGGCCGAGCGCGGCGAACACATCGGGATCCCCGGTCACGCGGAACCGGTGCCGCGGCGCGGGCAGCGGCTCCGTCCGGGCGAGCCCGCGGTCGTGCAGTACCCGGTACACGTCCTTGGCGGTCTCGTCGGCGCTTGAGACCAGTGTGACCCCGTCTCCCACGACATACGAGATGACGCCGGTCAGCAATGGGTAATGGGTGCAGCCCAGGATGAGGGTGTCGCAGCCGGCGTCCACGATCGGCCGCAGATACTCACCGGCCACCTCCAGCAGTTCCTCCCCCATCGTCACGCCCGACTCGACGAACGGGACGAAGCGCGGGCAGGCGACGCTGACCAGCTCGATGTGCGGGGCGGCGGTGAAGGCGTCCTGGTAGGCCCGGCTGGTCACCGTGGCCTCCGTCGCGATCAGCCCGACCCGCCCGTTGCCGGTGGCGCGCGCGGCGCGCCGGGTGGCCGGGTTGATCACCTCGACGACCGGGACGTCGTAGCGCTCGCGGGCGTCGCGCAGCATCGCCGAGCTGGCGCTGTTGCAGGCGATCACCAGCATCTTCACGCCCTCGTCGACGAGCTGGTCGAGCATCTCCAGCGAGAACGCGCGGACCTCCGCGATGGACCGCGGCCCGTACGGCTGCCGGGCGGAGTCGCCGAGATAGACGATGGGCTCGTTCGGCAGCTGGTCCAGGATGGCCCGCGCGACGGTGAGTCCCCCGAAGCCGCTGTCGAAGACGCCGATCGGTGCGGCGTCGTTGACGCAGTCAGACATGCTGCCTAAGGCTAGGCGCTTTCGCTGCGCGGAAGTACGTCATGCGTCGTACATCACATGGTCATCGGTCGGCAATAGGCGCAGTTCACGGCGGTCCCGCCCGGTCACGTCCGCGGACGTGGCGAAACGCCGGTGAAACGCTTCACCCGGCCGGGGCGGACGAACCGCGCGGGCGGCCCTCGCGGGCGATCTGCCGGCCCTGCGCGACGAGCCGGCCCGCCGCGTCCCAGACCTCGACGTCCTCGTCGAACCAGCCGCCGGACAGGACCCGGCCGGTGCCGTGCAGGGCCAGCCAGCCGGGCACCGGGACGGCCCGCAGGTGCCAGGTCAGCTCGACGGTCGGCGACCAGCCCCGCGCGCCGAGGTTGAGCGCGACGGGCGGCAGCGCGTCCACGGCGAGCGCCAGCGCGAACGGGTCGGGCTCGTGCGGGTCGCGGAGCCGGAACCAGGCGCGGACCTCGGGACGGCCGCTCGGCCGCCCGTCCAGCCAGCCCATCGTGGACCGGTCGAAGCGCATGTCGACCTGGGCGGCGAAGCCCTCCTGCCCGGCGCCGGTCCGGAACTCGGCGCACTCGGCCAGCGGCGGCAGCGGCGGGGTCGGCGGCGGGCCGGTGTAGGACGGTTCGGTCCCGGCGTCGAGCGCGCCGGTGGTGACGAGCGCGTCCACGACGCGCCGGTCGTCCTGGACGAGGGTGACCAGGGACGTGGCGGCGGTGCGGCCGGCCTTGCGCGTCTCCACGATCACCTCGGCGGGGCCGGGCCGGGCGACCCGCTGGAACGTCGCCGCGGTCGAGACCGGGTGCGGGTGCGGGGAGGCGTCGGCGGCGGCGCGGCCGAGCACCGCCATCAGATAGCCGCCGTTCAGCGCCTCGGCGAGCCCGAAACCGCCGTCCAGGACCGCCGTGTACCGGCCCTCGCCGACCCGCTCGACGGCGGTCGCGTCCCCGAACCTGCTCATCCGCACGCTCCCCGGTCGTCCGCGCCGAGACGGCCGGCACGATCTAGAACCACGTTCGAGAACGGACTGTACCGTGCCGGCGGATCACGCCCAGAGCTGGCCCTCCAGCCGGGCCTCGGCCTCCTCCAGCGTCCCGCCGTAGGCGCCGGTGGACAGGTACTTCCAGCCGCCGTCGGCGACCACGAAGACGATGTCGGCCCGCTCGCCCGCCTTGACGGCCTTCGCCGCCATGCCGAGCGCGGCGTGCAGCGCCCCGCCGGTGGAGATGCCCGCGAAGATCCCCTCCTGCTCCAGCAGCTCGCGGGTGCGGCGCAGCGCGTCCCGCGACCCCACCGAGAACCGGGTGGTCAGCACGGACTCGTCGTACAGCTCGGGGATGAACCCCTCGTCGATGTTGCGCAGCCCGTACACCAGCTCCCCGTACCGGGGCTCGGCCGCGACGATCCGCACGTCCGGCACCTGCTCGCGCAGGTAGCGGCCGACGCCCATCAGGGTGCCGGTGGTGCCCAGCCCCGCCACGAAGTGCGTCACGGTCGGCAGGTCCGCGAGGATCTCCGGGCCGGTCGTCTCGTAGTGCGCGAGCGCGTTGGCCTCGTTGCCGTACTGGTAGAGCATCACCCAGTCCGGGTTCTCGGCCGCCAGCCCCTTCGCGACCCGGACGGCCTCGTTGGAGCCGCCCGCCGCCGGCGAGGAGATGATCCGCGCGCCCCACATCTCCAGCAGCTGCCGCCGCTCGGACGAGGTGTTCTCGGGCATGACGCAGATCATCGTGTAGCCGCGCAGCTTGGCGGCCATGGCCAGCGAGATGCCGGTGTTGCCGGACGTGGGCTCCAGGATCGTGCAACCCGGCGTCAGCAGCCCGTCCTTCTCCGCCTTCGCGATCATGTGGAGCGCGGGGCGGTCCTTGACCGAGCCGGTCGGGTTGCGGTCCTCCAGCTTGGCCCAGAGCCGGACGTCGGCGGCCGGCGACAGCCGCGGCAGGCCGACCAGCGGCGTGCCGCCGAGCGAGTCCAGCAGTGAGTCGAAACGCATGTCGGGTGCTCGCGCCCTCAGCCGCCGGCGACGGCGGGCAGGATCGTGACGCTGTCGCCGTCGGCGACCGCCGCGTCCAGGCCGCCGATGAAGCGCACGTCCTCGTCGTTGAGGTAGACGTTCACGAACTTGCGCAGCCCCTTGTCGTCCACCAGCCGGGCGCGCAGCCCGGGGTGGCGGCCGTCCAGGTCGGTGAACAGCTCGTCGAGCGTGCCGCCCTTGCCGTCGACGGCCTTGGCGCCGTCGGTGAGGGGACGCAGGATCGTCGGGATCCGGACCTCGATCGCCATCGCGATGATCTCCTTTGGTCGTACTGGGCTTCCCCGCCCACGACGTCACAACCGGGCGGGGCGTGGGGGAATTCCGGGCAGGATCAGCACGTCAGTGACAGTCGTAGACGACCTCGGCGCGCGAATGCCCGAACAGGAAGCTCTGTACGGGGGGCACGGCGGAGCGAACGCGGCGCCGCGCGCCCGCCCTGTGCCCGCTCGTCCCCATGATGACCAGTTTACCGTCCGCTACCCGGATCTCCCGCGCCGCCACTAGCCGTACGACTCGACGATCGTGACCTCTTCCTCGGTCACGACTCCGTCCACGATCCGGTACGAGCGGAACTCGATCTCCTCGGGGTCGCGCGTGGAGACCAGCACGTAGTGGGCGTCCGGCTCGGCGGCGATGGAGATGTCGGTGCGCGACGGGTACGCCTCGGTGGCGGTGTGCGAATGGTAGATCACGACCAGTTCCTCGTCGCGGTCCTCGATCTCCCGCCACACCTTGAACTGTTCCATCGAGTCGAAGCGGTAGAACGTCGGGGAGCGCTCGACGTTGGTCATCGCGACGAACCGGACGGGACGGCCGGAGCCCGCCGGGCCCGCGATGACGCCGCATGCCTCGTCCGGGTGGTCGGCGCGCGCATGCGCGACGATCTGGTCAACCAGGGCGCGCTCGATCGTCAGCATGCCCGCAGGCTACCGCCCTGCCACGGCCCCGCGGCGCCCGGGGCCGCGGCGTCCGCGCGCCTCAGCCGAGCCGGACGTGCAGCCTGACGCGGGTGCCGGACACGCCCGAGCGGATCTCCACGATGTGGCACAGCCGCCGGACGGCCCACATCGCGGTCTCGCTCCGCCGCCCCCGCCCGCGCGGCGGCGTGTAGCCGAGGAACCGGTCCGCCAGCGCCCGGCCGGGATCGCCGACGTCGCAGAGCAGCGTGCCCGCCTCGGCCCACACCCACAGCACGCCCCGCCCGCCGCCCTCGCGGATGACGTCGGTCGCGACCTCGTTGGCCGCGAGCACGAACGGCAGCGTCCGGTCCGCGGGCAGCCCGAGCCGGCCGGCCTCCGCCTCCAGGAAGGCCCGCAGGCCGGGCAGCTCCCCGGCCGCGAACGCCCGCCGGGACGCGGTGGCCGGGGGCGGGGACAGCGGGCCGGCGTTGCACTCGGCGTAGAAGTCGGCGGGGTCGGTGAAACGCGGGCTCGGCCGCGGACCGTCCGGCCCGGCCAGCTCGGGATGGGTGCGGGCCGCGTCGCCGAGGACGTGCCCGGGCAGCGCGGACGCGTCGTAGGCGCACATGATCGAGGTCGGGGTGCCGGCGAACACGACGTTGAGGATCGCCTCGTGCCGCTTCCACTCGCGGGTCTCCAGCGGCGTGCGCCCGGCCCAGCCCGGCTCGGCCAGCAGCCGCACCCGCCCGCGCGGCCACCAGTCGGCGCGCATGCGGTCGTGGTAGGACGCCAGCGCCTGCATCGGGCCGCCGAACCAGTCGGCGGCGTCGATGAACTCGACCGGCGCCGCCGTCGCCGGGCCGAGCTGCTCGCGCACGAGCCCGGCGACCGGCGGCGAGGCGATGACCACCAGCGGATCGCCCGCGCGGCCGCCCTCGCGCAGGTACGGGACGGCGGTCAGCGCCAGCTCATGCCGCGACTGGTAGACCACGGCCCGGTGGACCAGCACGTCACGGCCGTCCGGGCCGGGGGCCGGTCCGGGCGGGCCGGGACTCCCGCAGGCCGGGGCCGCGGGCGGTTCCGCCGAGTACGCGATCATCGGATGCCCTCCCGCACCACGCCGGGCGCGCCCTCCAGGCCGGAGACGCGCAGCATCAGCTCCACGCAGCCGGGCATCGAGCGCAGGATCACCTGCCGGTCGGGCACGGCGCCCGCCCGGCCGGCCTCGATCAGCACGCGCAGCCCGTCCAGGTCGCAGAAGTCGAGCCGGGACAGGTCGAGGCACAGGTGCGACACGCGGGCGTCGACGCCGCGCAGCGCGGCGACCAGCGCGGGCAGGGTCGACTCGTCGATGTCGCCGGACAGCCGCAGGCCGGGCGGCGCGAACAGCGGGGTGATCCGCAGCACGCCGTCGTCGAAGACGTCGTCGGCGCGGACGCGGCCGCCGTGCCGCTCGTCCAGCGCGCGCAGCTGGCCCGCGGCGAACCAGCGCCGGTCGTACTGGCACAGCGCGCTCACCCGCGAGCCGGGGGCGGCGACCGCGCGGTGCACCGCGTCCTCGAAGGCGGCGAAGCGGTCGGTGCCGGGCCAGCAGCGCGGGGACGGTGACGCCTCGGCGGTGACGCGCACCCCCGCGTGGCCCCGGCCGAGCAGCGCCTCGATCGCACCCGACACCCCGCCGGCCCTACCACCGATCACCCGATCCACCGCGGCCGCGGCCCCGGCCGACGCAGCGCCGTCCACCACACCACCACGCGCCGCCCCTGATGGGCCGCCGCGCGCCGCTCCCGATGGGCCGCCGCGCGCCGTTCCCTGCGGGCCGCCGTGCGTCGTTCCTGGTGGGCCGCCGTGCGCCGTTTCCTGCGGGCCGCCAGGCGCCGCTCCTGGTGGGCCGCCGTGGGTGGATCCGTGTGCGCTTTCGTTCACCGTTGCCCGTGCCGTTCCCTGTGGGCCTCCGTGCGCCGGGCCGTCGCCGTCGGCGGAGAGCACGGTGATCCGCCCGTCGTCGAGCGCCCGGCCGATCTCCTCGTCCCGGGCACCGAACTCGGCGCGCAGCCGCTCGGCCGCGGCCGCCTCCCCTTCGCCGTCGACGACGTAGAGGACCGCGTGCCCGTCGCGCAGCGCGTCGCGGATGTACGTCCCCAGGATGGCGTGGCGCTCCTCGGTGTTGTCGTAGGCGAGCCAGAGATGGTCGCCGGGCAGCATCGCGCCGACGGCCTTGGCCCGCGTCCTCTCGCCGTTCACCGGCCTCCCTCCGCGCCTCGCGATGCGACGCCCCGCCGCGGCCGCCCGCTCAGCGCGTGCCCTCCTCGATCGACACGCCGGGAGTCGCGACGAGCCCGGCCGAGCGCAGCCGAACGGCCAGGTCCGGGGGGACGGAGCGCAGCAGCAGCCCCCGGTGCGGGCCGTGGCCCTGGCGACCGGCGCCGGTCAGGATCCGCAGCCCGGCCTCGTCGCAGCCGGTGACACCGCCCAGGTCGAGGCAGAGCAGGCCGGTGCGGGTGGCGATGGAGTCCAGCACCGCCTGGGCCGCCGGGCCGGTCACGGCGTCGATCGTCCCGGTCAGCGCCGCCCCGGGCGGGCTGAAGATCGGCGTGATGCGGAGCCCGCCGTCGTCGTGGTAGTCGTCGACCCGGACCCGGCCCATGTGGCTGGCCTCGACCTCCGCCAGCCGGGCCGCGTCGAACCATCGGCGGTCGAACTGGCAGATGGCCATCGCCTTGATGTCGGTGGTCACGAAGACCTCGTCGAGCATCCGGTCGAAGTCGCCGAACTGGTCGGTGCCCGGCCAGCGGCGCAGCGAGAACCGCGCCTCCCCGGCGATGCGGACGCCCGCGTAGCCCTGCACGAGCGCGAGGTCGATCTCCATCGCCATCAGGTCGATGCTCTCGCGCGGGTCGAACCGCCCGCTGGCCAGGAACGTCTCCTCCGCCGTCCGGACGACCAGGTGCCCCTCCTCCATCGCGGCGGTCAGGTCGACGGTCTCCGCGCCGCCGGCCGGGGCCGGTCGCGGGGCGTCCTTCTGGTCGGCCAGCAGCCAGTCGAGCACGTCCCCCGCGGGGACGGCGTCGGAGATGTAGATGACCTTCTGGCCGTCCCGGACGCCGTCGCGCGCGTAGGCGGCCATGATCGCCCGGCGTTCGTCGTCGTTGTCGAACAGCAGGGCCAGATGGTCGCCGAGCTCCATGGTGCCGACGGCCTTGCGCGGTGGGGACATGGCGGGCCTCCGAGTGGTGGTCCGGCCCGGCGGGGCGGGCCCAGGGCAACCTCGGGTCCAAGTAAACGCCACGTATCGCACCGGAGTCTCGACAACGCGTCACGCCGGCTGTGGCCGGGAATGGACGAGCGCTCCGACCTGGGCGAACAGGCGCCGGACGCACCGGATCTCCGGGCTCACCAGACGACGCGGACCAGGCTCTCCTGCAGCATCGTCAGCCAGTCGTAGGCGGCGAACATCGGCGCCCGCGGGTCGCGCGGGTCGAGCCGCGACGCCTCCTCGTACCACTCCTCACCGATCTCCAGCCGCGTGCCGAGCGCCAGCCGGACGTCGTTCAGGGCCCGCAGCCACGCCTGCGCCTGCTTCTCGTCCAGCACGGTCTCGGTGCGGGCGGGCTGCAGGGCGCCGAGGACGGTCGAGGCCGCCTCGCGCTTGCCGTCGCGCAGTCCCATCTCGGTGTAGCGGCGGAACTCCCCCGCCGCCTCGCCGTCGTCGCGGTAGGCGTCGGGGAACAGCCGCGCCAGGACGGGGTCCTCCGGCGTGGTCGCGTTCTCCGCGATGCCCAGCGAGGCCAGCTCGTCGTCGGCGCCCGGGGCGTCCCCGAGGAGGGTGAGCATCTGCTCCATCAGCGCCCGCACGAGCGCCGTCTCCTCGGCCTCAAGGCGGACGCGGATCCCCTGGCGGGTCTTCTTCACATCGCTCATGGGGCGTCAGTCGTCCCGTCTCACGGTGGCCCACAACCCGTAGGAGTGGAGGATCTCGACGTCGCGCTCCATCTCCTCACGTGTCCCGTTGGCCACGACGGCGCGGCCCTTGTGGTGGACGTCCAGCATCAGCTTCTCGGCCTTGGGCTTGCCGTAGCCGAACACGGCCTGGAACACGTACGTGACGTACGACATCAGGTTGATCGGGTCGTTCCAGACGATCGCCAGCCAGGGCCGGTCGGCCCGCACGTCCTCCTCGGCGTCCGGCCGTTCCAGCTCGACCGGAGCGGGCGCAGTGCTGCTCGCGCTCATACGCCGCGTCTCCCCCTTTCCCGTGACGTCGGTCCACCCGACACCCGATGCTATGCGTCCCGGCCAGGCCGGGGTGTGACGGCCTCCACGTCCATGGTGCACACATCGGGCCTTAGGGTTCCACCTGTGGACCTTGGTGACGGCACCGCCCTGCTGACCGACCAGTACGAACTCACCATGTTGCAGGCCGCGATCCGCGGCGGGACCGCCGCGCGCCGGTCCGTCTTCGAGGTGTTCGCCCGGAGCCTGCCCGCCGGGCGGCGCTACGGCGTCGTCGCGGGCACCGGGCGGCTGCTGGACGCGCTGGAGGCGTTCCGGTTCGGTCCCGCCGAGGTGGACTTCCTGGAGTCCCGCGGGATCGTCGACGAGCCCACGGCGCGATGGCTGGAGAAGTTCAGGTTCGCCGGGGACATCTGGGGTTATGCCGAAGGCGACTGCTATTTCCCGGACTCGCCGATCCTGGTGGTCGAGGGCACGTTCGCGGAGGCGGTGCTGCTGGAGACCCTGGCGCTGTCGATCCTCAACCACGACTGCGCGATCGCCTCCGCCGCCTCGCGGATGACGCAGGCCGCGGGCGGCCGGCCGCTGATCGAGATGGGCTCGCGCCGCACCCACGAGCGGGCCGCCGTCGCCGCCGCGCGGGCCGCCCACGTCGCGGGCTTCGCCACCACCTCCAACCTGGAGGCCGGCCGACGGTACGGCGTCCCGACGGTCGGGACGAGCGCCCACTCGTTCACGCTCCTGCACGACAGCGAGCGGCACGCGTTCGAGGCGCAGCTGGCCTCCCTCGGCGCCGGCACGACGCTGCTCGTCGACACCTACGACGTCGAGCGCGCCGTCCGGACGGCCGTGGAACTGGCGGGGCCGTCGCTCGGCGCCGTCCGGATCGACAGCGGCGACCTCGGCGTGATGGCCCGCCGCGTCCGCGACCAGCTCGACGCGCTCGGCGCCCGCGACACCCGCGTGGTGGTGACCGGCGACCTGGACGAGTACGGCATCGCGGCGCTCGCCGCGGCCCCGGTGGACGGCTACGGCGTGGGGACGTCCCTGGTCACCGGGTCGGGCGCGCCCACGGCCTCGCTGGTGTACAAGCTCGTCGCCCGGTCGGACTCCGCCGGGAGGGACGCCCCGATGCGCCCGGTCGCCAAGCGGTCGGCGGGCAAGCCGAGCCGGGGCGGCCGCAAGAGCGCCGTCCGGCGCATCGACGGGCACGGCACCGCCTACGCCGAGACCGTCTCCACCGGCGAGCCCGCGCCCGGGCCCCGCGACCGCGTGCTGCACGTCCCGCTGGTGCGCGGCGGCGAGGTCGTCGGCCGCGAGCCGCTGCGGGACGCCCGGGACCGGCACCGGGCCGCCGTCGCCGAGCTGCCGCCGACGGCGCTCCAGCTGTCGCGCGGCGAGCCCGCCGTCCCGACGGAGTTCGTGAACGGTGGTCCGCGCCACCTGGGGTAGCGTCCCTTGAAAGGGCGGCGCCGGCGGAACGGGCGCCGCGGACGTCCGGAGGAGACACCGGCACAGGGAGCGGTCATGGGCACGAAGGCTCTGATCATCGTGGACGTGCAGATCGACTTCTGCGAGGGCGGCTCGCTCGCCGTGGGCGGCGGCGCGGACGTGGCCACGGCCATCTCCGGGCACATGACCGCGCACCGGCGGGACTACGCGCACATCGTGGCGACCCGGGACTTCCACCTCGACCCCGGCGCCCACTTCGCCGAGACCCCCGACTTCGTCGACAGCTGGCCGCCGCACTGCCTGATCGGCACGCCGGGCGCCGACTTCCACCCCAACCTGGCGCTCGCGCCGATCGAGGCGGTGTTCAGCAAGGGCCGCGACGCCGCCGCCTACAGCGGCTTCGAGGGCGCCTCCGACGCCGGCGTCCCGCTCGCCGGCTGGCTGCGCGACCGGGGCGTCGAGGGCGTGGACGTCGTCGGCATCGCCACCGACCACTGCGTCCGCGCCACCGCCGTGGACGCCGTCCGGGCGGGCTTCGGCACGACGGTGCTGCTCGACCTGACCGCGGGGGTCGCCAGGCCCACCGTCGACCGAGCCCTGGACGAGCTCCGGGGCGAGGGCGTCACGCTGGCCGGGACCCCGGTGGTGGCGTCCTGACCACCGGGGCGGCGCCGGAGGCCCCGCTGGTGGTCGTCGTGGCCGGGGTGTCCGGCAGCGGCAAGACGACCGTCGGCCGGCTGCTCGCCGAGCGGCTCGGCTGGGAGTACGCCGAGGCCGACGCGTTCCACTCCGCCGCCAACGTCGCGAAGATGTCGGCGGGCGTCCCGCTGACCGACGCCGACCGCCGTCCCTGGCTCCGGGCGATCGCCGGGTGGATCGACGCGCGGGTCGCCGCCGGCCGTCCCGGCGTCGTCACCTGCTCGGCGCTGAAGCGCGCCTACCGCGACGCGCTCGCGGCCGGGCGGCCCGCCGTCCGCGTCGTCCTGCTCGACGGCGACCGCGACGTAATCGCCGCCCGGCTGCGCGCCCGCACCGGCCACTTCTTCGGTGCCGACCTCCTGGACAGCCAGTTCGCCGACCTGGAACCCCCGGCACCGGACGAGAAAGTACTGCGCGTCCCAGCCGACGCCACCCCCACCGAGATCGCCACCCAAGTCCTCACCGAGCTGAGCCTCACAGCCGCCGAAGGCACGGGCTAGGGCCAGCCGCACAGCGCGGCCGAGCCGTCACGCGAGCGCGCGACCTGACCGGCGAGGCAATGCCGAAGGCGAGCCCCGCCGGGAAGATCGCGAAGCGATTCGCGCTCGCACAGGCCCGGTCACGGGCGAGCCGCCAGGCGAGCCCGTGGGCCGGGATTGCAATAAAAACGGCAATGATTACGAGCGGCGCTTGGCGGCCCATTCGCGGATCTTCTCGATCCGCTTGCGGATGTCGTCGGCGCCGGCCTGGGGGACGGCGGGGCCGCCGCAGGTGTCGCGGAGCTGCTTGTGGATCACGCCCTGGGGCTGGCCGGTGCGGTGGTTCCAGGAGTTGACCAGGCCGTTCAGCTCGCGGCGGAGGGCGGCGAGGTCCTCGGCGGCGGTGCGGTCGGCGCGCGGGTCGCCGGTCTTCTTGCGGCGCTCGTTGGCGATCTGGTCGGCCTGCCGCTTGCGCAGCAGCTGCGTCACCTGCTCCGGCTCCAGCAGGCCGGGGATGCCGAGGAACTCCTCCTCCTCGGCCGAGCCGGGCGCGGCCTGCATGCCGAACTCGCCGCCGTCGTAGAGGACGCGGTCGAACGTCGCCGACGCCTCGACCGTCTCGAACGGCAGCTCCTCGCCGACGTCGGGCGTGTCCTGCGCGCGGTTGGCCTCGGCGATCAGGTCGTCGTCGAGGCCGTCCTCGCGGACGGGCCGGTCGAGCACGTGGTCGCGCTCGGTCTCCATCTCGGCGGCGTGGCCCATCAGCGTGGGCACCGACGGCAGGAACACCGACGCGGTCTCGCCGCGCCGCCGGGCGCGGACGAACCGGCCGATGGCCTGCGCGAAGAACAGCGGGGTGCTGGTGGAGGTGGCGTAGACGCCGACGGCCAGCCGCGGGATGTCGACGCCCTCGGAGACCATCCGCACCGCGACCATCCACCGGTCGTCGGTGTCGGCGAACTGCTTGATCTTCTTGGACGCGCCGGGGTCGTCCGACAGCACGATCGTGGCGCCCTGCCCGGTGACCGCGCGCAGCATCTTGGCGTAGGCGCGGGCGGTCTCGTGGTCGGTGGCGATGACCAGGCCGCCCGCGTCGGGGATGGCGCGGCGGAGTTCGGTCAGCCGCCGGTCGGCGGCGGCGAGGACCTGCCGGATCCAGTCGCCCTTGGGGTCGAGCGCGGCCCGCCACGCCTGGGAGGTCTGGTCCTGGGTGAGGGGCTCGCCGAGGGTCGCGGTGATCTCGTCGCCGGCGCGGGTGCGCCAGCGCATCTCGCCCGCGTAGGCCAGGAAGATGACCGGGCGGACGACGCCGTCGGCGAGCGCCGGGCCGTAGCCGTAGGTGTAGTCGGCCTGGCTGCGGCGGATGCCGTCCGCGCCCTCCTCGTACTGGACGAAGGGGATCGGGTTGATGTCGGTGCGAAAGGGCGTGCCCGACAGCGCCAGCCGGCGGGTCGCGGGCTCGAACGCCTCGCGGACGGCGTCGCCCCACGACAGCCCGTCGCCCGCGTGGTGCACCTCGTCGAAGATGACCAGCGACTTGCGCGCCTCGGTGCGGTTGCGGTGCAGGGCGGGGCGCGCGGCGACGGTCGCGTAGGTGACGGCGATCCCGTCGAAGTCCTTGCCGACGGGGCCGTCCCCGTTCTGGTACTCGGGATTGATCTTGATGCCGACGCGCGCGGCGGACTCGGCCCACTGCCGCTTGAGGTGCTCGGTCGGGCAGACGATCGTGAGCGCGGCGACGGCGCGGCGCTCCATCAGCTCACGCGCCAGGCGCAGGGCGAAGGTCGTCTTGCCGGCGCCGGGCGTGGCGACGGTGAGGAAGTCGCGCGGGCCGGGCCGGCGCCCGTCGGTTCCGAAGTAGGCCTCGAGCGCCTGCTGCTGCCAGGCACGCAGGGACGACGCGGTCCCCCAGGCGGCCCGCTCGGGGAAGGCGGGGGGCATGCTCGATGCGGCGAAGGTGCTCACGGTCATAGCAGGCTACCGAGCCCCGCCGACAGATCGCGCCGCGGCGGCCGATCCTGTGCCGCGATCCACAGCGATTCCCCTCATCAGGCCCACCGAACGGTCCCCGCGCGAGACGACGATCCCGCGGTCCGGCGTGTCGCCGGGCCGCGGGATCGTCCCCGTCATGTCACCGGTCATGTCACCGGTCATGTCACCGGCGCCGCGGCCGGGCACGGCTCCGCCGCGCCCGGGGGTGCCGGGCGCGGGCCGGGCGTGCCGGCCACCGGTGGGCCGGTGGTCAGTCGTCGCCCTGCTTGCCCGACTGCATGGACTCGTAGATCTCCTTGCACTCCGGGCAGACGGGGTACTTCTTCGGGTCCCGGTTGGGCACCCAGACCTTGCCGCACAGCGCGATCACCGGCGTGCCGGTCACCGCGCTCTCGGTGATCTTGGCCTTCTTCACGTAGTGGGCGAACCGCTCGTGGTCGCCGTCACCGTGCGAGAGGTCCGGCCGGACGTCGCTCTGGGTGTCACTGTCGGGCAGGATCTTCGTACTCACGCCCTTCACCTTAGTTCAGCGTCGGGTCCTCGGGAAAAGTGGAGACGAACGCCAGGTCTCCGCCCTGCCGGCGCAGGACCGCCTGCCAGAGCCGGTCGGGGTCGCCGGCGAACACGTCGCCCGCCTCGGCCGGGACGAGATACCACGCGCCCTCCTCGATCTCCGTGAGCAGCTGCCCCGCCGACCAGCCGGCGTATCCGGCGAACACCCGCAGCTGGAGCACCTCGGGCGCCAGCAGCGCCGGCGGCGCGTCCAGGTCGACGAGGCCGACCCTGGCCACCTCCGTGCCGCCGTCGAGGGCGCGCCAGCCGAGCGGCTGGTCCTCGCCGGGCAGCCGGGCCAGGGCGAGCGCGTTGTCCAGGGCGACGGGTCCGCCCTGGAAGACCACGGAAGGGCCGGTCACGAGCTCGGCCCAGGGCGGCAGCACCCGGTCGACGGGGACCTCGGTCGGCCGGTTGAGGACGACTCCCAGCGTGCCCCCGTCCGCGTCGTGCTCGACCACCAGGACGACACTGCGCCTGAAGTTGGGATCCTCGAGCTGAGGAGTGGCGACCAGCAGAAGTCCCACCCGGATGCCGTCTTCCATGGACCCCATCATGCGATGCTGGGAGCACCGGCGGCACGTCCCCCCGCTCGTTAGCCTGTTACGCATTCCTATCGATGGGGATATCGGCACCACAACGGCCTAGGTTGAGAATGATCTAGGATCATCGGCCATCCGCTTGGCCTCGCGCCTCGCGGCCGGGGAGGAACGCGATGCAGTTGCCCAGGGTCGTCATCGCCACGGTGTTCTTCGTCATCGGGGCGCTGATCGCCGTCCCGGCGCTGCTGAAGACGGGGTCGTCGGAGTCCCGGGCGTCCACCCGGGCCACGTCGTCGCCGCTGCCGTCCTCGCCGAGCCCCTCGGAGTCGCCGAGCGGGTCGAAGAAGTCGAAGAAGTCGCCCTCGCCGTCGCCTTCGCCGTCGCCCGGCAAGTCCGGGGGCAAGACCCCGGCCGAGCCGCTCGCGGCCGACATCGGATCGGTGAGCTGCCCGTCCCGCGAGGTGAAGGTCACCATCCGCAACACGGGGTCGCAGCGCGAGGACTACGGGGTCGAGCGCAGCGACAACAGCCCGTCGGTGCCCGGCCAGATCGGGCCGCACGAGACCAGGACCGTCACCGTGCGGCTCCGCGAGGACCGCAGCACCCGCATCCTGGTGAACTGGGCGAACAAGCGGGTCGAGAGCCGGACCGTCAGGGCGGACTGCCGCGGGGCGGGCGCCGCGCCGCCGGCCTCGCCGCCCACCCGGCTGCCGCACACCGGACCCGACACCATGCTGTGGGCGCGCGCCGCGACCGGCGCCGCCGCCATGGTCACCGGTGTGATCATCTTCTGGTACGGCGGGGTCTGGCCGCGCCGCCGCGAGCAGATCTTCGCCAAGAAGGGCGCCGAGTAGCGGGCGGCCGGTCAGACCCCGGTCGGGCCCGGCCCCCGGTGAGATCCCGGGCCGGGCCCCGTGGTCAGAGCTCCGTGGTCAGAGCTCCGTGCGGGGCCGGCCTCCCGCGGCCTCGCGGACGGCGCCCGCCACGCGGTTGCTCACGTCCGGGTGGAACACGCTCGGCACGATGTAGTTCGGGCCGAGCTCATCGGGGGTGACGACCTCGGCGAGCGCCTTGGCCGCCGCGGCGAGCATGCCCTGAGTGACGCCGTCGGCCTGGGCGTCCAGCAGCCCGCGGAACACCCCCGGGAACGCCAGCACGTTGTTGATCTGGTTGGGGTAGTCGCTGCGGCCGGTGGCGACGACGGCGGCGTGCTCGCGCGCCTCGTCCGGCGACACCTCCGGCTCGGGGTTGGCGAGCGCGAAGACGATCGCGTCGTCGTTCATCGTCGCGATGTCGTCGCCGGTGAGGATGCCCGGCGCGGACACGCCGATGAACACGTCGGCGTCCTTGACGGCGCCGCGCAGGTCGCCGGAGTAGCCGCCCTCGTTGGTGTGCTCGGCGATCCAGCGCAGCGAGTCGTCGAGGTCGTCGCGGTCCCTGTGGACGGCGCCCCGGTAGTCGCAGACCACCAGGTTCCGGGCGCCCGCGTGCATCAGCAGCTTGAGGATGGCGGTGCCCGCCGCGCCCGCGCCCGCCATCGTGATGCGGACGGCGCCGATGTCCTTGCCGACCACGCGCAGCGCGTTGGTGAGCGCCGCCAGCACGCAGATCGCCGTGCCGTGCTGGTCGTCGTGGAAGACGGGGATGTCGAGCAGCTCGCGCAGCCGCGCCTCGACCTCGAAGCAGCGCGGCGCGGAGATGTCCTCCAGGTTGATGCCGCCGAACGCGGGGGCGAGGATCTGGACGGTCCGCACGATCTCGTCGGTGTCCTGCGTGTCGAGGCAGATCGGCCAGGCGTCGATCCCGGCGAACCGCTTGAACAGCGCCGCCTTGCCCTCCATCACCGGCAGCGCCGCCTCGGGCCCGATGTTTCCGAGACCCAGCACCGCCGACCCGTCGGTCACCACCGCGACGCTGTTGCGTTTGATCGTCAGCCGCCGGACGTCCTCGGGGTTGCGGGCGATGGCCAGCGACACGCGCGCGACGCCCGGCGTGTAGGCCATCGACAGCTCGTCACGGGTGCGCAGCGGCACCTTCGACTGCATCTCGATCTTGCCGCCGAGGTGCATCAGGAACGTCCGGTCGCTGACCTTGTGGATCTTGATGTCGGCCATCGCCTCCAGCGCGCCGGCGATGTCCTCGGCGTGCCGGGTGTCACGGGTGGCGATGGTCACGTCGATCCGCAGCGTCTCGTGGCCCGCGGTGTTGACGTCGAGGGCGGTGACGATGCCGCCGGCGTTCTCGACGACATGGGTGATCTGGCTGACGGCCTTGCCGCCGGCCGGCACCTCCAGCCGGACGGTGATGGAGTACGAAACGCTGGGCACGCTCGCCACGACACTTGCTCCCTCTGCTACCGGGTGTTCGCTCGTCCCGCCCGCACCGCTCCGCGCGCGCCGTCCGGGGACGGGCGTCCGGGGCCGCGGCCCGGCCTCACCTTGGGCTCAGCACGCGCGCGCCGCGGTCACGATCAGGTCGACGGCGGTGGACGCGGGCAGTCTCGTGGTGTCGATCACGAGATGGTAGAGCCGCGGATCGGCGGGGTCGGCCCCGTAGAAGTGCTTCACGTAGGCCGTACGGGCGCGGTCATTGCCATCGAGCATACGCTCAACATCGCGGCCCGGTGCGCCGGACCCCTGCCCCGGTCCGGGCATCTCGGCGGCGGCGAGCTCCAGCCGCCGCGCGCGCGGCCCGTCCAGCCGGACGTGCAGCACGTCCGGCCGTCCGGCCAGCACCACCACGGCGGCCCGGCCCAGCAGGACGCCGCCGCTCTCGGCGGTCCGGTGGATGACGCGCTCGGTGTGCTCGACGAACTCCTCGGGCGGGACGATCGCGCGGTCGGGCAGGTAGACGTCGATGCCGCCCATGGCGACGTTGGGCAGTCGCGCGGCCCCCGCGAGGATCCGCCCGATTCCGCTCTCCGCGCGCCCGTCGTGGGCGAGCGCCTCCTCCAGCGTGCACCCGATCTCGCCGGCGACCCGCTCGGGGATCGCGCGGTCCACGAACGGCAGGCCGAGCCGCCCGGCCACCGCCGGGCCCACGACGGCGCCGCCGGCGCCGAACGTCGCCGAGATGGTCACCACACGAGCGCTCACACCCGTGTCATGCCCGTTCACGCGGCCTTCAATGACGCCAAACGCGCGAAACGGCAAAAAACGCCCTGATCGCCGCCGTCCGGTGGCCCGCCGCACGGCACCGGCCGCACGACGCGCCACCACGACTTGCCCCCGCCCGCACGGGCGGGGGCAAGAGGTCAGAAGAGGGCGGCCTGGAGGGAGCGGCGGGCCTTGGCGACGCGTGGGTCCTCCGGCGGCATCACCTCGAACAGCAACAGCAGGTGCCGGCGGGCGGCGTCCCGGTCGTCGCCCGCGGCGGTGCGGACCGCCCGCAGCAGCCGGTCGAAGGCGTCCTCGATGCGGCCGGACACCATCTCGACGTCCGCGGCGTTGATCTGCGCCTGCACGTCGCCCGGCTTGTCGACGGCCTCCTGGACGACGCGTCCGGGGTCCAGCGACCGCGCCCGCAGGCTCAGCTCGACCAGCGAGAGGCCCTGCTTGGCCTGGACGTCGCGGGGGTTGGCGGCGAGCAGGCCCTCGAAGGCCGTCCTCGCGCCGTCGAGGTCGCCGCGCTGCAGCGCGTCCTCGGCCGCGTCGTACACCGACGGGGCGGGCTCGCGGCCCTCGGCGCCGGCCGGGACGGCCTCGTCCTCGGGGCCCTCCGGCAGGATGCCCTCCTTGCGGAGCGCCTCGAAGAGCTGGTCGATGGCCTGGCGGACCTGCGGTTCGGGCGCCGCGCCGTTGAGGAACGGCAGCAGCTGCCCGCCCACGACGGCCGCCACGAACGGGATGCCGCGCACGCCCATCTGCTGCATGTACGCGGCGAGCTGCTGGTTGGCGTCGATGTCGACCTTGGCCAGGACCCATTTGCCGGCCGCCTCGGCGGCGAGCTTCTCAAGGATGGGGCCGAGCTGCTTGCAGGGCCCGCACCACTCGGCCCAGAAGTCCACGAGGACGGGGACGCTCTGCGACCGTTCCACGACCTCGGTGTTGAACGTCTCGTCCGTGACGTCCACGACGTACTGCCCGCCGGCCGCGCCCGCGGACGCGCCGCCCTGGGCCTGGCGCTCCTGCTGCTTCCTGGTGGCGGCCTGGCGGGCCCCCAGGTCAATGGCCCCGTGCAACGAAAAGTCCCGAGAAGGCATGGGTCCATCCTGCCCCATGAGCGCCCTCTCCTGCGCGCCAGTCCGCTCCCAGCGGAGCGGGGCGCGCCGGGACGGACCGTCCGGGACGCCCCACCGTGACCCACTACACGCTAGTTGTCGCACTTTTTCGAATTACCCATTTTGTCGTCCACGGCAAAGAATCGAGGTACCCAGCCGTAAAGGCAAAAAGATTGCTGACAGCCATCACCAAGGCTGGTTATAGTCACGATGTCGATGCATCGCGGCACGGCAAAAGAGGCCCGCTGCCCCAGGTTCCGTCGAAACGGCCGGGCGCGCGCCGCGCGGCGCGAGGCCGCCGGGGCGCCTCCGCCGGAGGCCGCGATCGCATGACGAGCAACGGGGGGAAGACAAGTGATCGCGGAGCATTCCGCGATCGTGGCCCGAGGAATGGGTGTCCGCCGCGGGGGGCGGTGGCTCCTGCGCCCGGTGACCTTCGGCGTGGCCGAAGGCGTGGTCGGCCTGGCCGGTCCACCTGGTGTCGGTAAATCCACTCTGCTGGCCACGTTCGCGACCTTGCGCCGGCCGAAGGCGGGCGCGCTGCACATTCTCGGACATGACATCGCCAACGCCGCGGACCTGCGCGCCGCGCGGGCCCGGATCGGCTACCTGCCGGGACGGCTCTCCCACGCCGAGCACATGACGGCGGGCGAGCTCGTCGCGTACGCGGCCTACTACAAGCGCGCCGGCGCGTCCGCGGCCCGCGAGATGGTGCGGCGCCTGGACCTGGCCGAGGCCGCCGGGACGGAGCTGTGCCTGCTGCCGCCCGACGTGCGGGTGCGCGCCGGCATCGCGGCGGCGTGCGTCCACCGCCCGGACGTCGTCCTGCTGGACGACCCGTTCGGCGGCCTCCGCGCCGCCGCCGGCCCCGGCGTCCAGCCGCCCGCCGCCGCGACCGCGGAGCTGATCCCGGTCCTGCGCGCGCTCGCGCCCACCGTCGTCGTGACCGCCGACGACCCCGGCGCCCTCGCCGGCTGGTGCGACCGCCTCCTCACGCTCACCCGCGGCAGGCTGGCCGAGTCGCCCGCCCCCGTTCCCCGTCGCGTCCCGGACGCCACGGCGCGAACCGTCCCGCGAGGAGGGCAAGACCGCCTTCCCGGCGACACCGTCGGACGGCGCACACGGGCACAGGCACCACACGACCTCATCGCCCCATCCGACGCGCCCCCAACGGAGCCCACCGGAACCACACCACACAGCGCGCCCGGCGCGGCGCCCACAAGCGACCGACGACGCACCCGGGCGCCACAACACCTCGACGCGCCATCCGACGCGATACCACCGGAGCCGACCGGCACCGCATCACACGGCGCGCCCGGTGCGGTGGCCGGGGACGGGGGGCGTCCGCGCGGACGGTGGTGGGGCGGGCGGTTCGTGCCGGGTTCGCTCCGCGTTCGCGGTGCCCGTTCGGAGGCGGGGCCGGCTGCGGGGGCGGAGGCGGGGGCGGCGGGGCCGCGGGCGGCTCG
>NZ_CAACVB010000126.1 GCF_900659635.1 Actinomadura roseirufa
CGATGGCCACGGGGCGATCCGGCCGAACAAACCGGCCAGATCGATAAAGGCACTGGCTTTTAACACGCTGTTGAGTTCTCAAGAAACGGACACCCACCGTGCTGGACTCGCTTTCGCGTTTCCCGCCCCGGGGCGACTCTTTTACTTTATCAGATCCGTCCGGGCTGTCAATTTCCCGGTCTTTTCCGATACACCCTTCCGGTCCGCTTGCGCGGCCCTTCCGGGCGGTGAAGCCATTTCATCAGATCAGGCTCGATTGTCAAAATCGGACCTTTTCCGATCCCATCACGGCACGGCGGGCACGGCAAAGCCGTGTCGGCTGAGTCGAGAGTGGGTTCCCCGCCGGGCCGGCCGCCTGTCGGCGTCCGCATCCCCGTGGGGCGAAGTGAACAGTATGCCCATGAGGTGTCGGCGTCAAACCGGCTCGCGCGTTTTTCTGGACCCGGCGCCGTCGCCGCCGGCGGTCGGTCCTGGCCATCACCCGCACTACCTCGGCTTTTGTCCGGATCGCGGGTTTCGAAGAGCGCGCTCCGGCGGGTCGCGACGTTCGGAAACTCGTCGGCCGAGCGGCTCCTCCGGGCCCGTCCGGCGTCAGGGTTGCGCCAGGTAGCCACCGATGAACAGGACTCCTTCGGCGAAGACCCAGCCGAAGGCCGCCACGGTGAGGAGCGTGTCCAGCCGTCCGGCGTTGTGCCTGATGGACGGCAGGGCCCAGGCGATCACGGCGGCGACGGTCGCCAGGGCGGCCACGGGAGCGGAGAACAGGATCGCGTGGTCGAGGTCGGCGGCGCATCCGGGGTCGCGGGCTTCGCCGGCTTCGCAGAAGGCGGCGTCGCCCCAGCCGCCGAAGGTCGAGAAGGCCCAGAGGACGGCCAGGACGCAGTTCGCGATCGTCGGAACGACCGGTGAGATCCACCAGCCGTCCGAGCGTCCTGGCATGGCCTGCACGATCGGACGGTACCTCGCCGTCCGGGACGCGGAAAGCCCCCGGCCGGGACGGGCGACCGGCGTCAGGTGATGTCCTTCGACTCGTGCAGGTTCAGGTCCATCGCGATCGCGGTCATGGCGGCCATCGTCCGCAGCGGCTCCGGGACGGGATCGTGGATCTCCACGGTGTACTTGTCCGCCGTGGTCAGGAGGTGCGTGGCCAGCCCCGCCCACTTCTTGCGGACGTGCGCCACCTTCGTGCCCTTGCGGTCCACGACCTCGAAGTTGTTGCGCGGCAGGTCCACCCCCACCGTGCCGATGACACCGGCGTCGGCGTCGTGCACGAGGTAACGACGTCCTATCCGCTCGGTGACAAAGGATCCGATCGCCTCGCCGTCGGGCCGGCGGACCTCGGTGAGCGCCCTGCCCTGCAGCTTGTCGACGACGAGCAGCGGTTCCCCGTCGGGGGTGGTGAGCAGGACGGCGCGCGCGTCGAGGTCCGACTTGCCGGGGAAGACGGTCCGCAGCGTCTCGGCACGGCCCTTCTCGTTCGTCTCCCCGGCGATGGCGAGGACCGTTCCGTCGCCGTCGAGCACCTTGTAGCGCGACTTGGCGTACGGACCCCTGCGCGGTTGTTCGACTTTGAGCACCGAGGAGCTGAAGACTTCGGTCACGGTTCTCCCGTCTCATCGGCCGCCGGGCGGCCGCTCCGGATCCACTTGTGGGCGCGCGCGTCATCCGGCGCGACGCACCGCCAAGCGGCGATCCTGCCAAGCCCTGCCGGTCGACGGAAAGACCCTCGCGGTGCCCTCTCCACACTCTCGTCTTTACAGAGACGCCTGACCTGCGAGACGTGTCACAGGTATCCCAGGACGGACAGCAACTTCTGTCCAGCGGGGTGCCACCGCCACCCGCGTACCCGTCCAGGCCACCTTTCGTAGAGCGCCCTGGACGACGCCGACCGCCACGACATCCCGCTCTCTCAGGCCGGCTGCCCCGCTTCTCGACGAGCCGTCGGCGACCTGATCCCGCCGGGCTCACCCGTGCGGGTCTTGACGACGGGTGATGGCCGCGCACGGTCGAGGGAGTCAAGCCCAGGGGAGACCAAGCGGAGCCGGTCGCCGCGCACCGGCCCCACGCCCCATGGGCGCACGACAGGCCGACGCTTCGTCCGGCGGTGACGGGTTCAGGGCATCGCGTTCGTGGGCGAGTCCAGCCAGATGCGCTGCCCGTCAGAGGTCACGGTGACTCCGAGCCGGGTCGGTTCCGGCTTGCCGGCCGCTTCCCACCGTTCCTCCGCCTCCTCTACTCCGCGGGCGCTCACCTGCTGGGAGCGCAACGGCATGAAAGGCGAAGGGCCGACACAACGCCCTCGCGCCGTCCCGTCGTCCTGGACCCTGAGGGCGACGACCTCCACGGGGAGGGCGGGGTCGGGCTCGACCCGGGTCACGACCGGAGCGTCGGCTCCGACCTGCTCGCGCCACCGTCCCGGAGCGCCGCAGCGGCACCAGCCGGCCCAGCTCGTCGCGCACGAAGATCTGCTCCGGAATGAACGGCTCCCGAGCGACCGCCGCGACGGCCTCACGAGCGTTCACTGCTTGCCCGTCCCGTTGCACAGAGCGCACGGCCTCCACACGGCAAAGAGGGGCGGTTCCCGGAGGAACCACCCCTCTCAAGCGCACGAGACCGTGCGGCTCATGGACGCGATCAGAAGTCCATGCCGCCGGCGTCGGGCATGCCGCCCGCCGGAGCCGGGTTCTTCTCGGGCTTCTCGGCGATGACGGCCTCGGTGGTCAGGAACAGCGCGGCGATCGACGAGGCGTTCTGCAGCGCGGACCGGGTCACCTTGGCCGGGTCGAGGATGCCCGACTCGAACATGTTGACGTAGTCGCCGGTGGCGGCGTTCAGGCCCTCGCCCGGGGTGAGCGAGCGGACCTTCTCCACCACGACGCCGCCCTCGAGGCCGGCGTTCACGGCGATCTGCTTCAGCGGCTCCTCCAGAGCGCGCTTGACGATGTTGGCACCGGTGGCCTCGTCGCCGGCGAGCTCCAGCTTGTCGAACGCCTTGGTGCCGGCCTGCAGCAGCGCGACGCCACCACCGGGGACGATGCCCTCCTCGACCGCGGCCTTGGCGTTGCGGACGGCGTCCTCGATGCGGTGCTTGCGCTCCTTGAGCTCCACCTCGGTCGCGGCACCGGCCTTGATGACCGCGACACCACCGGCGAGCTTGGCCAGGCGCTCCTGGAGCTTCTCGCGGTCGTAGTCGGAGTCGGTGTTGTCGATCTCGGTGCGGATCTGGTTGACCCGGCCCGCGATCTCGTTGGCGTCGCCGGCGCCGTCCACGATCGTGGTCTCGTCCTTGGCGATGACGATCTTGCGCGCCCGGCCGAGCATGTCGATCGAGGTGTTCTCGAGCTTCAGGCCGACGTCCTCGCTGATGACCTGGCCGCCGGTGAGGACGGCGATGTCGTTCAGCATGGCCTTGCGGCGGTCGCCGAAGCCCGGGGCCTTCACGGCCACCGACTTGAAGATGCCGCGGATCTTGTTGACGATCAGCGTGGCCAGGGCCTCCGCCTCGACGTCCTCCGCGATGATCAGCAGGGCCTTGCCGGACTGCATGACGCCCTCGAGGACGGGCAGCAGGTCCTTGTTGGCCGACACCTTGCCCTGAACGATCAGGATGTACGGGTCCTCGAGGACCGCCTCCATCCGCTCGGGGTCGGTCACGAAGTAGTGCGAGATGTAGCCCTTGTCGAAGCGCATGCCCTCGGTGAGCTCGAGCTCCAGACCGAAGGTCTGGCTCTCCTCGACCGTGATCACGCCTTCCTTGCCGACCTTGTCCATCGCCTCGGCGATCATCTCGCCGATCTGCGGGTCGCCGGCGGAGATGGAGGCCGTCGAAGCGATCTGCTCCTTGGTCTCCACGTCCTTGGCGAGCTTGGACAGCTCCTCGCTCACCCGCTCGACCGCGGCCTCGATGCCCCGCTTGAGGGACATCGGGTTCGCGCCGGCCGCCACGTTCCGCAGACCCTCGCGCACCAGCGCCTGGGCCAGCACGGTCGCCGTGGTGGTGCCGTCACCGGCGACGTCGTCGGTCTTCTTCGCGACCTCCTTGACGAGCTCCGCCCCGATCTTCTCCCACGGGTCCTCGAGCTCGATCTCCTTGGCGATCGACACACCGTCGTTGGTGATCGTGGGGGCGCCCCACTTCTTCTCCAACACGACGTTGCGGCCCTTGGGGCCAAGGGTCACCTTCACGGCGTCAGCGAGCTGGTTCATGCCGCGCTCGAGACCGCGACGGGCCTCCTCGTCGAACGCGATCATCTTTGCAGCCATAGGCTCCAGTCCTCCCGGAACAAGGTGGCTTAAAAGGATCGAGCCGACGCCCGCGACGGACGGCCCCGCCCCGGCGACTGCCATTCCGTCGCCGGACTAGGGCCTCATCGCCCCGACCCAGACTGTGAAGCTGTCACTCTCCACAGTAGAGTGCCAACCGTTTGTTTAGCACTCTACCCTGCCGAGTGCAAGCGATGCGCATCGCCACCAGGGGAAGTTCGATCTACCTGGCCAGACCCGGCCTCACCTGCGCCGGAAACCGTCCGAGTGGCCGTCTGACGTGCGCCTGCCCGGCGTCGCGGCGCCGGGCGGTGCCCGGTGATCGTGCCGTCAGATGGCCGGTGGTCCTTGTTCGATGCGGGCGAGCATCGGCGAGAGACGGTGGAGGTCGTCGATGTCCATGCGTTGCCGCTCGTCCCACCAGGTGGCGCCCGCGTCGAGCAACGGCCCGAGCACGTCCCGCGCCCGGCCCGGCTCCGTGGGGCTCACACCGCCGACGACAATCTCGAAGGGGTGTCCGGCGGGCCGGTCTCCCAGCGCGTCCCGCTGCCCGCGCACGTAGGCGACGAGGTCGCGCACCTCCTCGACCGGCGGGGCGTGCCCGTGCAAGGCGGAGGTGAACAGCGGCACCGCCCCGTCGAACCGGGCCCCACGCCGCATCGGCGGGCGGCGCGGCCAGAACCCGGCGACCCAAATCGGCGGACGCGGCCGCTGCACGGTCGCGGGGAGCAGCGCGGCGTCCTCGGCCTGATAATGACGTCCCTGGTAGGTCACCGGTTCCCCGGTCCAGTACCGCTCCATCAGGTCGAGCCCCTCGTCCAGGCGCTCGGCGAGGACGCGCTGGTCGGTGGGCTCCCCGAAGCTCGTGAAGTCGTCGCGATCCCCCAGCCCGACGCCGAGGATCACCCGGCCGGCGCTCAGCGCGTCCAGCGTGGCGACCTGGCGGGCGAGTTGCTGCGGCCGCCGCCGGGCGACGGGCGTGACCAGGGTGCCCAGCCTGATCCGGTCGGTGGCCAGCGCCGCCGCCGTCAGGAGCATCCACGGATCGCCGAAGGGAAGCCGACGATGATCATGTGTCAGGTGGTCCCAGACGAACAGCGCGTCCCACCCCGCCTGCTCCGCGGCCACGGCCACCGCCGCCACCGTCCGAGCATCGGCGAAGTCCCCGAAGTTCGGAATGTTGATCGATGAGCGCATCCCCGCATGGTGCGCTCTTTCAGTGTGCAAGGCAACCCATTAGGTTCCGGATCGCGCACGAATCGGTTCTCGATTCCGGCGCGGCGAAATCAGCTGAGCGGGCCAGTCTGCACTCATGGTGGCGGGGAGGGTATAAGCCCAGGTCACCGGAGCTGTCCGCCGCACGACCGCCTTCGGGGGATGCGGACTGGGGGCGCGGGTCGTGGGCTGCACCAACAGGAACTCGACGGTCGCCGCGTAAACGTCGTCCACCGGATTGTTGGTCGCGGTCTTGATGCGCGAGTTCTCGTCCATAGGGGCCGAGCGCGCTCTTTTGGCGGTCGATTCAATTCGTCGCGACGGGGTTATGCGCAAAGCGAGCGGGGGCCGGCCCCGTGAGGCCGGCCCCCGGAAGACGAACGGGCGGGTCAGCCGCCGGCGACCGCGGGGATGATCGAGATCTGCGTCCCGGCGGGCGTGGGGGTGTCCAGGCCCTCGGCGAAACGGACGTCCTCGTCACCCACGTAGACGTTGACGAACCGGCGGATCTTGCCGGCGTCGTCGAGGATGCGGGCGGAGATGCCGGCGTGGTTCGCCTCCAGGTCGGTGACGACCGCGCGCAGCGTGTCGCCCTCGGCCTTCACCTCCGCCTCGCCGCCGGTGTAGGTCCGCAGGATCGTCGGGATCCGCACAGACACGGTGCTCATGGGTGCTCCTTCTTTCTCGGCGACTGTCAGGCCAGGCCGGCGGCGCGGAACGCCTCCAGGGTCGGGGCGATGTTGGCGCTCGGCGCGACCACGGGGGCGACGGCGTCCAGCGTCTTCAGCCCGTCTCCGGAGTTGATGATCACGGTCTCCGCTCCCGGGTCGAGCCGGCCGTCCTCGACCAGTTTGCGCAGGGTCGCGACGGTGACGCCACCGGCGGTCTCACCGAAGATTCCCTCGGTGCGGGCCAGCAACCGGATGCCCTCGACGACCTGCTCGTCGGAGACGTCCTCGATGGCGCCGCCCGTGCGGCGGGCGATGTCGAGGACGTACGGGCCGTCGGCGGGGTTGCCGATGGCCAGCGACTTGGCGATCGTGTCGGGCTTCACCGGGCGGACGACGTCGTGCCCGGCCTTGAACGCGGCGGCGACGGGAGAGCAGCCGGTGGCCTGCGCGCCGAACACGCGGTAGGGCCGGTCCTCGACCAGGCCGAGCTTGATCAGCTCCTGGAAGGACTTGTCGATCTTGGTGAGCTGGGAGCCGGACGCGATCGGGACGACGATCTGGTCGGGCAGCCGCCAGCCGAGCTGCTCGGCGATCTCGTAGCCGAGCGTCTTGGAGCCCTCGGCGTAGTACGGCCGGACGTTGACGTTGACGAACGCCCAGTCCTCCTGCTCCCCGGCGATCTCCGAGGCGAGCCGGTTCACGTCGTCGTAGTTGCCGTCCACGGTGACGAACGTCCCGCCGTAGACCGCGGTCGTGATGATCTTCTGGGACTCCAGGTTGGACGGCACGAACACCGCGCTGCGGATCCCCGCGCGGGCCGCCGCGGCGGCGACCGCGTTGGCGAGGTTGCCGGTGGAGGGGCACGCCAGGACCTTGAAGCCGAGCTCGCGGGCCGCGGCCAGCGCGACGGCGACCACGCGGTCCTTGAAGGAGTGGGTCGGGTTGCCGCTGTCGTCCTTGACCCACAGCCGCTGGAGGCCGAGCGACTCGGCGAGGTTGTCGGCCCGGACGAGGCGGGTCAGGCCCGGCTCGATGTTGGGGGTGTCCGCCACGGTGGACGGGACGGGCAGCAGCCCGCGGTAGCGCCAGATGTTGCTCGGCCCGGCCTCGATGTCGGCGCGGGTGATCCCGCCGAAGTCGTAGGCGATCTCAAGGGGACCGAAACACTCTTCACAGACGTAGTGCGGGCCGAGTTCGCGCCGGTTGCCGCATTCGCGGCAGACGAGAGCGGTCGCGGGTCCGAGGTTGCCGGCAGGCGTGTATGCCATGAGGGCGAAGCCTTTCTCCCCATCTTCCCTGCGCCACCTTGGTCGCAGGCCGGAGTTGGCACCATCTCCCGGCCGGCCTCGCAGGATCGCGAGCGCTCGCTAACCGGGTGGTTGCCGGGGCTTCATCGGGCCGGTCCCTCCACCCCTCTGGATGAGCGGTATTCAGTTATACGCATACGGCCGCGCATGCGCGCAGCTCACGAGCCTTATCAGCTCGTATGCGTGACTTTACATGATCTGACCGGATGCCCGGCAAGGCGGGTCCCGGCGGAGGGGACGGTACCCGGGGGTGGTCTTGATCACGCGGGCTCGTCGGCGCGGGCGACGGTGCGCTGGGTGGGGTCCAGGAAGACGTGCCGGACGATCGGGACGCGCTCGCGCAGCCGCCGGTCGATGGCGCCGGCGACGTCCTCGGCCTCGTCCGCGCTGATGGTGTCGGAGAAGTGGACCTTGGCGGCGACGAGCAGTTCGTCGGGGCCGAAGTGCATGGTCAGCAGCTCGTCCACACCGGTGACGCCGGGGGCGGCGGCGATCTCGGCGCGGATCTCGCGCTGGGCGGCGGGGTCGGCGGCGCGGCCGATGAGCAGGCCCATGCTGTCGCGGCCGAGCGCGAAGGCGACGACGACGAGCAGCAGGCCGATGAGGACGGACGCGAGGCCGTCCCAGAACGCGGAGCCGGTGATCTCGCGCAGGGCGAGCCCGGCGGCGGCGATCGCGAGACCGATCATCGCGGCGGTGTCCTCGAACAGCGCGGCCTTGAACGTGACGTCGGGCGTGCGGCGGACGTGGTCGACGAGGTCGCGGCCGTTGTCGCGGGTCTCCTGGCGGGCCTGGTGGAAGGCGCGGATCCAGGAGGTCCCCTCCAGGATCGCGCCGAGGGCGAGGACGGCGTAGGCGAGCCAGACCTGGGTGCCCTCGCTGCTGTGGCCGGCGATGGTGAGGGCGCCCTCGAAGATCGAGAAGCCCGCCCCGGCGACGAAGATCCCGAACGCGGCGAGCAGCGACCAGAAATAGCGTTCGTTGCCGTAGCCGAAGGGGTGGCGCCGGTCGGGGGGCCGCGCGCTGCGGCGCAGGGAGGCGTACAGGAAACCCTGGTTGAGGGTGTCGGCCACGGAGTGCGCGCCTTCGGCGAGCATCGCGCTGGACCCGGCGAGGACGCCGGCGACCAGCTTGGTGATCGCGAGGATGAAATTCGCCGCACCCGCGACGAGGACGGTCTTCTTCGTCTCGGCCCTGCTCATCCGCGTCGCCTACCCTGAGCAAAACCCCTTAATCGCGGCACTTGTGGCAGGTCCGGCGCGCGGCGCGCTTCCGGCCGTCCCAATCACGCGGGGCACTTTGAACGGCCCCGGCCTCTGCTGAGACCCTGCCGGTATGAGCCAAGTGCTGGTGGCATCGAACCGGGGCCCGGTCTCCTTCTCCCTGTCCGAGGACGGCACGCTCGCCATGCGCAGGGGCGGGGGCGGGCTCGTGTCGGGCCTCGCCGGGGTCATCGGCGCGCCGCGGGATCCGGGGCCGCCGCGTCCCGTCGGGGCCGTCCACGCCGCGCACGGCGTCGCCGGGGACGGCGTGCCGGCGACCGCCCCGGACGCGCTGTGGGTGTGCGCGGGCCTGAGCGACGCGGACCGGACGGCGGCGCGCGGCGCCCCGGACGGGCGGCTCGACCTGGCCGGGTTCGACACGGGCGGCGCGGCGGTGCGCATGCTCGACATCCCCGCCGGGACGTTCCACCGCGCGTACAACGCCGTGGCCAACTCGACGCTGTGGTTCGTCCACCACCTGCTGTACGACACTCCGCGCAGCCCGCACTTCGACGCGCGGACGCGGCGCGACTGGCAGTCCTACGAGGCGTACAACGCCGCGTTCGCCGACGCCCTGGCCCGGGACGCCGCGTCGGGGGCGAAGGCGGCGATCCAGGACTATCACCTGTCCCTGGCCCCGCAGATGCTGCGCGAGCGGCGTCCCGATGTGAAGATCGTGCACTTCTCGCACACGCCGTGGGCTCCGCCGGAGTACTACGGGCTCCTCCCGGACGACATCGGCCAGCAGATCCTGCACGGCATCCTCGGCGCGGACCACGCGGGGTTCCTGACCGAGCGGTGGGCCGGTGCGTTCCTCGACTGTTGCGAGCGGCTGCTTCCGGGTGCGCGCGTGGACCGGGCGGCTAGGACGGTCACCTGCGGTGGGCACGTCACCCGCATCGGCGTGCACGCGCTCGGGGTGGACGCGGCGGCGCTGCGTGAGAGGGCCGCTGAGCAGGACGTCACGGAGCGGGCGCGCGCGCTGGCCGAGCAGGTGGGCGACCGTCAGCTCATCGTGCGAATCGACCGGACCGAGCTGTCGAAGAACATCGTCCGCGGGCTGGCCGCCTACCGCGAGCTGCTGGTGAACCATCCGGAGTGGCGCGGACGCGTCGTGCACCTGGCGTTCGCCTATCCGTCGCGCTACGACCTGGCCGAGTACCGCGACTACACGGCGGCGGTCGAGCGGACGGCCGCGCAGATCACCGCCGAGTTCGGTACCCCCGACTGGGACCCGCTGATCGTCCAGGTGAACGACGACTACCCGCGTTCCCTCGCCGCCTACGGCCTCGCGGACGTGCTGCTGGTCAACCCGATCCGGGACGGCATGAACCTCGTCGCGAAGGAGGGGCCCGTCCTGTCGCGGCGGGGCTGCGCGCTGGTGCTGTCCCGCGAGGCGGGCGCGGCGGCCGAGCTGGCCGGTGACGCGCTCGTCGTGAACCCCTACGACGTGTCGCAGACGTCGGAGGCGCTGCACCAGGCGCTGCTGATGCCCCGCGCCCGCCGCGCGGAACGCTGCGGCCGTCTCGCCGCCGCCGCGACCGCGCTCCCGCCGCAGCGCTGGTTCGCCGACCAGCTCGCCGCCCTCGACTGACCACACCACCCGAACGGCGCGAACGGCTCCGCGCAGACCACGCCGCGCCGCACCACGCGAACAGCGGCGCGCGAACCACCGAACCGGCCCGCAGAGACCGCGCCGCCGAGGCGGCCGGTCCGAGGCGGGGTGGGCTCAGGCGGGCGTGGGCGCGCTGTCGAGCGGCGTGAGGAGCGACTGGACGGGGCAGGGCTCGTGGCGGCGCTGCCAGCGCTCGCGGAGGTCGGCCTTGTGCTGGGCCATGCGGCGGTGCGCGCTCGTCCGGGTGAAGCGGGCGACCAGCGCGGCGGGCGGCTTGGGCAGGCCGCTCGGCTCGTACCCGTACTCGGCGAGCCGGTCGCCGAACGCGACCTCGGCCAGGCCGATCTCCCACGGTTCCAGCCGCTGCGCCCACGACCCGACGCGGCCGGCGGTCACCGGTGAGCAGAGCAGCCCGTCCCGCCCGCGCTGCCGCGGGACGGTCGCCAGCGCCATGCTCTGCGGCTGCGTCATCGCGGGCTCGAAGTCCTCGCCGAGGAACCCGCAGAGCCGGATCAGCTCGTCCGCCGGGTCGGCGACGAGCCGCTCGTACTGCAGCTCGTAGTAGGCGTCCGGGCCGAGCCGGCCGGCGAGCCGCCGGCCGATGTCGATCGTCTCCCGCCACGCGGACACCGCGTGGTGGAGGTCGTGCCGGTACCAGGGCATCTCCCGCAGCGACGCGACGCAGTCGCGGCCGTCCCGGACGAGGTGGACGAACTGCGCGTCCGGGAACATCCGCAGCAGCGAGCCCACATGCCGGGAGTAGCTCGGCCGTTTGTCGCCCCAGCGCGGCCGGTCGTGCCGCCGCGCGTAGGCGCGGAACACCAGGGCGAGGGCCGAGCCCAGCGACGGCGGCCCGGCCACGATCTCCGCCGCCGTCTCGGCGGGGTCCAGGCCGAGCGCCGTGAACTTCGTGGCCCGCTCCCCGGTGATCCACTCGGCGAGGGCGCGCCGGTTGCGCTCCACCCGCAGGTCGCCGAACTGGCACCGGCCCGTGTAGGCGGGCAGCAGGAACCTGGTCTGGGCGGGGACCGCGATGCGGCTGTGCGAATGCAGCATCAGCTGCAGCATCGTGGTCCCCGAGCGCGGGCAGCCGAACACGAAGATCGGGCGGTCGGGACGGGAGGCGAGGCCTAGAGACATGGACGGCATGCTCGCCGACGCACCACCGCCCGCACCCGCGACCTGGGCGCACGCTTGCCGGCCGATGACCGGTGTTTGACGCCCCGGCCGCCGGGACCGGTCAGGTGTAGGACTCGCCCAGGGTCTGGCGGACCTGCTTGCGCGCCTCGTGGATGCGGGACTTCACCGTGCCGAGCGGGAGCTTGAGCTGCTCGGCGATCTCGGCGTACTCCAGTTGCGAGACGTCCCGCAGGACGAGGGCCTGGATGAGGTCGGGCTTGCGGGCCTCAAGGCTCTCCATGGCATCGAGGATGTCGACGCGCGAGCCGGCGATGACGCTGGTGCGGCGCGGGTCGGGACGCTGCTGCGGCAGCTCGCCGGCCTGCTCGACCGAGCGGCGCTTCAGCGAGCGGTACGTCGAGCGCGCCGAGTTCGCGACGACGACGTGCAGCCACGTGCTGAACCGCGACCGTCCCTCGAAGCGGTGGATGTTCCGCGCGACCTGCAGCAGCGCGTCCTGGCACGCCTCCTCGGCGTCCTGCCGGCAGGGCAGGAACCGTGAACTGTGCCGCAGCACGTCCGGCTCGATCTTGCGAAGGAGCTCGTTCAGGGCGGACTGGTCGCCCTGGGCGGCCTTGACCGCCAGCTCCTCGGTCCTCTCATCGAATGCCATGCCGCGCCTCAATGCTCGTTCGCACACACACCCCGTTTGTTGGGCATGATACGGGAGTGTCCTTCCCACCATCAGTCGGCCGTTACCGAATCGACCGCGTCCTGGGTTCCGGGGCGTTCGCGTCTGTGTGGCTCGGGCACGACGACGCACTCGAGTCCCAGGTCGCCATCAAAGTGCTGTCCGGAAGCCTCATCGACGACCTGGACGTGCGCAACCGCTTTCTGGAGGAGGCCCGGATCCTGCGCCGCGCCGACTCCGAGCGGCTCGTCCGGGTTCACGACATAGGCGAGCTTCCGGATGGCCGGCCCTATTTCGTCATGTCGTACGCGGACCGCGGCACGCTCGCGGACCGGATGCGTGAGCGGCCACTTCCGGTCAGCGAGGCCCTCGTGCTGGCGGAGGAGATCGCCTACGGCGTCGAGGTGATCAACACGCTCGGCGTGATCCACCGGGATCTCAAGCCGTCCAACGTGCTCTTCCAGTCGACGCCGGACGGCGGCGAGAAGCTCCTCATCGCCGACCTCGGTCTGGCCAAGGCGCTCGCGCACGCGTCCGGGGCGTTCACCCTGCCCGTCGGGACGCCCGGGTACATGTCCCCCGAGCAGGCCCGGTTCGGCGGCGGTCTGGACGTCCGCGCCGACGTGTACGGGCTGGGCGCGCTGACCTACCACATGCTCACCGGGCGGGCCCCCGGCCCGGCGCCGGTCAAGAACCCGCCGAGCGAGCTGCGCGAGGGCCTGCCCCCCGCCTCCGACCAGGTCATCCTGCGCGCACTGGAGGTGGAGCGGGAGAAGCGCTGGCCGACGGCCGAGGCGTTCGCCGAGGCGCTGTCCACGCTGCGGCCGACGTCGATGCCCGGCGCCGTCCCGCCCGGGTACGGTCCCGGCCGGGGACGCTCGCGCGCTCCGGGCCCGGCGGCTCCGCAGCCGCTGATCGAGCCGGACGCGACCATCCAGGACTACTACCGCGACGGCACGTCCGCCCAGGGCGGTGGGGCCCAGGGCGGGGCCGCGCAGGGTCCCGGGTACGGGCCTCCCGCCGGCGGCGCGCCCGACATGCGGACGCGGTTCGACCAGCCCGCCGGCGGCGAGGACGACGTCCACACGTCGGAGATGCGCGTCCCGCCCAGATCCCCGCAGGGCGGTGAGCAACCGGAGACCGTGGTGGACCATCCGGGCGCGTTCCAGGGGGCCGATCCGCACACGGCCCCCGACGACGACCGCACGACGGCGATGCCGCAGCAGTATCCGGGGCACGCGGAGCCGCCGGGGAGCGGGGGCAAGACGGCGGTGTTCCCGCCTCCGCCGCCTCCCCAGGGCGGCGGCGGGCCGCCGCAGAACGCGCCCCGGCCCCAGGGCCCGCACGGGCCGCCGCAAGGTCCGCCGGGGCCGGGCGGCCCGGGAGCCCCCGGTGGTCCGGGCGGGCCGCAGGGGCAGCCGCCCTACGGCCCCGGTCAGCCGCTTCCGCCCACGGGTTTCCAGGCTCCACCGCCCGGCCAGGGTCCGGGCGGTCAGCAGCAGGGCGGCCCGCCACAGGGCGGCGGCCAGGCCGGTGGGACGGGCGGGTCCGGCGGCCTGCTCGGCCGGCTCAAGGGGGCCGGCGGCGGCGCGGGCGGGCCCGGCGGCGGCACGCCGAAGAAGTTCGTCACACCGCTGATCATCACCGCGGTCGTGCTGGTGCTCGCGCTCGTCGGCGGGCTCGCCCTCGGGACGCTGTTCTCCGGCGGCGGCAAGGACGGCGGCGGCGGGGACGGCGGCAAGACCCCGGCCGTCCCGAAGGACTTCGTGGAGATCGCCGACACCTCCGGCAAGATCAAGGCGGCGGTGCCGAAGGTGTGGCCGAAGGCGGGCGACCCGACGTGGACCCCGTCGGCGGTCCGGCTGAGCGACGCCCAGCCGCGCCCCGTGCTGCGCGCGACCCCGGCCATCGCCACGTTCCTCGGCGACGGGAAGGGCCCCGGCGTGTTCGTCGGGCTGACCACCGACGTGCGGCAGGGGCAGTTGCCGCCGCCGAACGCCGCGATCCACTCGACGTGCACCAAGGCGGCGCCGGAGAACTACACCAGCCCCGACAAGTCCCTCACCGGGACCATCACGCGGTTCACCGCGTGCAAGACCGGGACGCCCTCGGTGACCGAGGTCGGACTCACCGACAAGTCCGGCAAGTTCGGGCTGTGGATCCGGGTCAAGGAGGTCGACGGCCGGGTCGCCACCAAGGACATCCTCGACCACCTGAAGGTCACGGGTCCCTGACCCACCGTCCGTCCGCCCCGGCGGGCCGCACCGCGGCCCGCCGGGCGCACCGGCGAGGTCCGCCGGCTCAGCGTGCAGCGCGGCGAGCCGGGTCGTCCGGCTCGCCTCGGACGACGGCGCACCCCATCAAGGACGTACCGCGCCCAGCCGCCGCAGTCCCGGCCGGGAGTCCTCCCGGGCGCAGCGGGATCTAAATAGAGGACTACGTCAAGGCCCGCAAGATCGCCGAAGAGAACGGCGTGAAATGGTCCTACAAGGGCCGTCTGTGAGACGTGCGCGGGAATCCGAACTGACGACCCGCGCCGACAACGGCACCACCACCGCACGGCGCGCGAGGCAACGGGCAGAACAGACGATGCGAACCGCCCGTGAACGGCTCGACCAGGCCACCCCGACCCCGAAGCCGTGAACGCGCGAACGGGCCGGGGGGCCTATAGGTCGTGTGAGCCTGCGCGGATCTCTCCGACGAATGCCTTGAACTCCGCACGGCTGACACCCAGCACGGGGCCGTCAGGGTCCTTGGAGTCCCGCGCAGCGACTACGAGGGGGCAGGGACGTTCTATAGGTCGTAATCGCCTTGCCGGATGGCTTCAAACAAGGCCGCCATCTCAGCGACGGTAAACGCCTGCTTCGGTCCGTCCGGGTCAGTGCTGTCCCTGGTCGCCACACCATTCACGACCCGGGCCAGTTCGACACAGTTTTCTCCGTTGGAAGTGCTTTGACTGGACTTCCGCCATTTCATTTTGCAGACCACCTGTCTTCAATCGTCCTGCGTATCAGGTCAATGGAGGCTTCTTGCGAGAGCGCCGCCGCTCCCGCCTCTCCCCAAAATCGCCAAAGCTCTGCTATGTCCGACGGGCGCTCGGTAATGCGACCCTTTAGCGCACTGTCCAGATAGGCCACTTGCTTTCCACTGTCGAGTGTGGCCAGCACAAAAGACAGAGTGAACCGCTTGATGTCCGCGGAGAACGGAACCACCCTTACAATTTGGTCCCTGCTAGCGATCAAACGACCTAGTTGTTCGGCCATGATCTCGGCAGCGCCTACCTTGCGATACAGAATGCTCTCATCTATAAGAGCCTCAAAGAACGGCGGAACGTCGTGCTCGAATATTCCTTGCCTGTCTCGTCGTTCCTCCGCTTTCACCGCCGGGAGGATCGTCCGGGCGTACTCCGGGGTTTGAAGTAGTCCGGGAACGACTCGCGTTTCGTACGTTAATAGTGTGGTTGATTCCTCTTCAACGCGCCGCCACTCGAACCATTCGGGAGAGATCTCTCGCTGGACCCACTTGAGGTCACGCCCTAGATACCCGTTAGTGCCCAGTTTGTTCTCTATGCGCTCGATGTCGTCCACGTGGGGCGTTCTCTTGCCGTTGATCCAATTGCTCACGGTCGAGGGGACCACGTTGAGCACTTCCGCTAGTTCCCTGCCCGTCATCCCGGCTGCGTCGAGTGCATGAGCGAGCTCGTTACCCCAGATCTCTTGAGCGGTCTCACGCTTTGGCGCCATCAGAGGTTCACATCCTTAGCGTGAATGCTGATCAGGGTTGACAGGTTGGGCGGCCTCGTGCTTCGTCTACCGATCATAATCTTCTGGCTTCACCCTGGGAACAGCAAAGTCGCAGGCAGATCAGGATTTCGGGTGAGATGGACATGACGGACATGTGCGCTCGTGGAGTTTCGTGGGTCTCGCGCGTCGTCCCTGATGCTGACCGCGCCCCGAATGCAAGCGGCCCCGGACGCGGTGACTCAACCACCGGCCGGGGCCTGACCGAAAGCGAGGTTCGGCTGTGGGCAAGGGTAACGAAGCGGACGGAGCGGGCACGAGTGAACGCCCGGACGATGTCGAGCACCCGGACGCCTACTCGCGACTCGGCGCGCTGATGACCCGGCTTCACGTCTACGGGCTGGAGACGGTTCTTCAGCGGCGCAAGCTGATCGTCATCAACCCGAAGGCGCCGGGCTGCTGTGACTACGTCCCGCGCCTCGCCGACACGATCACGTGCAAGCCGCGCGAGGACGACGGCGGGCGGTTGTGGTTCGTGACGTCGTGGGGTGAGCCGATCGCCGAGGCGAACCACATCGTCGACGCGGCCCTGACCGTCGCGACGACGCTCGGTGCGGCGACGTCCGAGAGCGGCGCCGGTGAGTGAGTCCGAGCGTGGACGCGGGGGGACGGGTAAAGCGGCAGAGCCCCCCGCGTCCGCTTCACCGGCCGAGCGTCTCGACGAGGTGGCGACCCTGCTGACGCGGCGGTTCTCCGGTGTCTACGCCACCCGTCCGGGCGGTGGGAGCGTGCTGTACCTGATCCGCTCCGGCGCCGGACCGCGGTACGTCCTGTGGTCGCGGTGCCGTTCGGCCTACGTCTGGTACGGCGAGCCCGACCATGGAGAGCAGATCAGCGCGACCGCCGAGCAGGCGGCCGAGGTGATCGGCGTGGCACTGAACCTGCCCCGCGCGTAGGCGCAGCGCGAGCCGTCCAGACCGGCGCGGCGGTGCGGGCGACCCTGCCCCCGAGGTCCCGCACCGTCGCGCCTTCCAGTAGGCGGCGGGGGTCGGCTCTGCGGATCCATCCCAGTGAGTGGCAGGTGCGTCCATGGAGGGTTGACAACACCGAGGCGTCCAGTGCCGTCCACAGACGGGTGGGCGCGAATCCAGCGGCTCCCCATGCTCCTAAGGTTGCATCGCGAACAGTCTCCGATATATCGTTAATGCATCGCAATTGATACACGTAAGGAGACAGCGATGCGTGACCACACCGGAAGAAGGCACCGGCACACCGAGGAGCGCGGACGCCGCGGCGACCCGTTCGGCGCGTGGGGCCCCGGACCGGGCTTCGGGCCCGGCCGGGGCGGACGCGGCGGCGGACGCGGGCGCCGCACCCGGCGCGGCAACGTCAGGGCCGCCCTGATCGCCCTGCTCGCCGAGCGCGCCATGCACGGCTACGAGATGATCCAGGAACTGGACGGCCGCACCGGCGGCGTCTGGCGGCCGAGCCCCGGCTCGGTCTACCCGACCCTCCAGATGCTGGAGGACGAGGGCCTGGTCAGCAGCCGGGAGGACGGCGGCAAGCGGCTGTTCTCCCTCACCGACACCGGCCGCGCCGAGGCGTCGGCGCAGAAGACCGCCCCGTGGGAGGAGGTCACCGAGGCCGCCGGCGAGAACGCCCTGCGCGGCCGCGAGGTCATCGGCCAGCTCATCGTCGCCCTGCAGCAGGTCATGGCCGTCGGCAGCGAAACGCAGAAGGCGCGCGCGCTGGAGGTCGTCAACGACGCCCGCCGCCGCCTCTACGGCATCCTCGCCGACGACCCCGAAGCCGAATGAACCCCGGCCGGGTTCGCGGGGTCAGGAGTCCGGCAGGAGGGCGCCGAGGAACTCCACGACGCCCTCGGGGCCGTCCACGATGAGGTCCGCGCGCTCGGCGAGCGCGGTGACCTCGGCGGAGCCGCTGCACACCGTCACACCCGGGACGCCCTCGGCGCGCAGCTCCTCGACGGCGCCGAACGCGGCGAGGTCGCCCAGGTCGTCGCCCGCGAACAAAACCGCGGACGGGCGGGCGGAGCGGCCCGCGACGAACGAGCGGAGCGCGCGCCCCTTGTCCATGCCGGGCGGCCGCAGTTCGAGGACGAGCCGTCCCGGCTCCACGACGAGGCCCGTGCGCTCGGCGAGCGCGGCGAGGATGCCGCGCAGCCGTTCGAGCGCCACCTCAGGCTCGGCGCAGCGCCGCGTGTGCACGGCGAGCGCCTGCCCCTTGTCCTCGACGAACGTCTCGGGCGGGGCGCCCGCGGCCGCCAGCACGCCCGGCAGCTTCGCGCGGGCCGCGGCCACGCCGGGCGGCGGCTCGGGCACGGTCAGCTCGCCGGACTCCCAGCGTTCCAGACCGTACTGGCCGAGCACCACCAGCCCGTCGATGCCGCCGAAGCCGCCGTACTCCACGGCCAGCGCCGCGGGACGGCCGGTGATGACCACCACGGCGGCCGTCCGCGCGGCCAGCCGGGCCAGCGCGGGCGCCGCGCCGGGATGGGCGCGCGCCGCGGCCGGATCGGGCACGATCGGCGCCAGCGTGCCGTCGAAGTCGAAACCGAGCACGGCGCCGGCGGGGTCGGCGCGGATCGCGGCCAGTCCGTCGGCGCCGGCGGGTGTCACTGAGCGGGGAGAGTTCACGCCGCCCAGTCTTCGTCATCTCAGGGCCGGATGCCGAGCCGCCGCGCGGCGCGCCGGCGCTGCCGCTGTGACCGCACCCGGCGCAGGCGCTTGACCAGCATCGGGTCGCACTCCAGCGCCTCGGGCCGGTCGATCAGGATGTTGAGGAGCTGGTAGTACCGCGTCGCCGACATGTCGAACAGCTCGCGGATGGCCTGTTCCTTGGCTCCGGCGTACTTCCACCACTGCCGCTCGAAGGCGAGGATCTGGCGGTCGCGCTCGGAGAGGGGGCCGGGGGGAAAGGCGTCGTCGTCGAGGCCGCCGGGCGGCGGTCCTGCGGTCACGGGGTCGCCCGTGAGGGGGTCGGGGGCCGAGCCGTCGTCCATGCTTCCGTCCTGCTGGGGGCCGTCGCCGGGGACGTTCGCCGCACGCATGGGGGTCCCCTTCGTGGTTACTGATCCCGGGTCGTCCGGGTTCGGCAGGGTGCCATGCTACGCGTCCGCGCCGACAAGTTCCCGCGGTTCGCGGGGAACGCCGCCACCGCGCGGACCGGTCCTCTCAGTGCACCACATCCCCCTTCACCTGCGGCTCTTTCCGCGCCTCGTGTCCCGCCGAGAGCGCCCGCCCCAGCCGCCACCGACGTCCCGGACGGCGGGTCAGAAAAATATGCACACTACATTCGTTAGGGTGGGAAACGCCTCATCGAAGTGCGCCGCCGCGATCCGGGACGGCGGGCAGGCGAACGGGAGACCTGGCATGGCGACGGAGCCCTCCGCCACCGAACGCGCCACCCCGCGGGACACCGGCCCGTCCGGAAACGGCCTCGGCGATCCGGTCCTGTCCGACATCGGCACGGCCCTGTTCCACCTCCGCCGGGTCTGGGCCGGGCCCGACCTCATGAAGCACATCCGCGCCCAGACCTCCGGCGGGCCGGACGGCAGACCGCTCCAGATCTCCAACCTGATGGTGGTCAACGCCGTCTCCGCGCTGACCGCCATGGGCGACGACGCGAACGGCGGGGCCGCCTTCGAGGTCACCGTCGGGGCGGTCGCGGAACGGCTGGAGGTCGACCCGTCCACCGCGAGCCGGCTGGTCGGGCACGCCATCGACGCGGGCCTGGTGTCGCGCCGCCCCTCCCCCGTGGACGCGCGCCGCGCCAACCTCGGGCTGACCGAGGCGGGCCGGCGCGTCAAGCGGGTCGCCGACCGGTTCCGCCGCGCCTACCTCGACGAGCTGATGGCCGGCTGGCCGGACGAGGAGCGGGCGACGTTCGCCCGCCTGCTCACCCGCTTCGCCGACGCCGCCGTCCGGGTGCCCATGGACCCGGACGGCATCGGCAGGATCTTCGAGGAGGCCGGCGCGGAGTAGGCGCGGGTCAGCCGCCGTTGCGCAGCGCCGACATGCGCATCAGGTACTCGTCCTCGTCGATCTCGCCGCGCGCGAACCGCTCGGCGAGGATCGACTGCGCCTTGGCCAGCGGGCCGGACTCCGCCGGCGCCGCGGTCGCCGCCGCCGCACGGCCCCCCGCCAGCCTGCGGCGGACGAGGTAGAAGCCCGTCCCCAGGACGGCCAGCCAGAACAGCCCGAACGTGATCGGGAAGACCGGCCAGAAGGCGGGCGGGTCGCCGCCGTCGTTCCAGCCCCCCGGGTGCATCTGCGTCGCCAGCGTCATCATCATGATCCATCGACCCCTTCTGTGCGGATGAGTCGATGCTCGGCGACGGGTTCGGGGGTCGTCATCGTACGGCCGGAGGCACCCGCGCTACGCCCGGTGGAGTAGCGGGACGCTCCCCGTCACCACCAGGGCGGCCGCTGGTCCTCGTCATCGGCGGGCCCCGGGCGCCGGGAGTGCCGCCCGCGCTCCCCGTCCGCCGGACCGGACGGCGGCGCGGGCGGGCCGGCCGGCCCCTCCTGCGGCCCCGCACCGGCCTCCGGCGCCCCGGTGCCGTCGAGGGGACGGCGCTTGAACCACTCCCAGGTCCCGTCGTCGAACGCCTCCGGCTCAACGGCCGGCGGCGCACCGGTCCCACTCAGATCCGAGGCGGCCCCGTTCAACCGGTCACCGCCCCACCCACCCCCGAAGTCGTGTCCATTGAGCGGAGCATGCCCGCCACCCGACTCGCGACCGTTGAACGCCTCGCGACCGTTGAGCGGGAGATGACCACTACCCGAATCATGACCGTTGAGCGGAGCGTGGCCGTTAAGCGGGGCGGGGCCGCTGCCTGGGTCGTGGCCGTTGAGCGGGGCGTGGCCGTTACGTGGGTCTCGGCCGTTGAGGGGGTTGTGGCTTTCGGTCTCCTCGGGCTCCCAGTCGCCCCACGGATCGTTCCGGTACACCGCTCGGCCGTTGCGCGGGCCGTGTCCGCCCGGCGAGAAGTGGCCGCCCGCCTCGTCCTCGCCGTGCGGCTCCTCCTCGCCACCCAGGCCGTAGCCGTTATGCGGCTCGTGTCCGTTGCGCGGGACGTACCCGGGCCCCGGTTCCTGCCCACCACGAAAGTCATGACCGTTGAACACGTCGCGACCATTGTGGGGCGCCTGCTCACCACCCACGTCGTGCCCGTTACGCAGACCCTCCCCATTTCGCGGCTCATGCCCGCCGTTCAAGCCGCCGCCGTTCAGGCCGTGGCCGTGGCGGAGATCATGGCCGTTGCGCGGGCGGTGGCCGTTGGGCGGCTGTCCGTGTTCGCCGTTCAGGGCGGTGCCGTTGCCGTGGACGTGCCGGACCGGGGCGCCGCTCGGGCCGGTCATCTGGAACTCGCTCGGGACGAACGGCCGCAACTCCGACGTGGCCATGATCCGCGGCCTGCGGGGCGGAGCGTCTCCGGCGTTCTCATGGCGGGACGGGTACGGCTCCGGCTCGTACTCCCGCGCGGACGGTTCCGGGAAGGGCGGAGGGTCGTCGTCCCATGCTCCGGGGGCGGGCGCGGGGTCGTTGGTGGGGAGCGCCTCGTTGCTCTGCCAGACCGGCGCGCCCATGGGCGCGGCGTACTCCCCGGTCGTCGTGGAGGTCACCGGGCCGGCGAAGGACGGGGGCACGGCGGTGGACGGCGCGTCGTAGGGCAGGCCGTACTCGGGGACGACGCCGTCCGGTTCCTCCTCCGGGCGGCGCCGCTGCCGCCAGCCGAGCACGAGGCCGAGGACGACGAGCAGGCCACCGCCGCCGAGGACGGCCGGGAGCAGCGGGCCCGAGCCCCGCTCCGGGGTGGCGGCGGGCTGCTCGGGGGTCGCGGACGGCGCGGGCTTGCGGACCGGGCCGTGCGCGCTCTCGTTGAGCTTGGACGCGGCGGCGAGCGCGCGCGGCGCGTCCACGGAACCGGCGCAGGCCGTGGTGCCGGACGGGTGCCCGGGACGCGCGGCCGAGCCCCGCACGAGCGCCTGGTGGACGGCCTCGGGGGCCAGCCGCGGGTAGCGGGCGCGGATGAGCGCGGCGACGCCCGCGACCATGGCCGACGAGGCGCTGGTGCCCGTCCCGACGACGTACCCGTCGCTGGCGTCGGCGCTGACGATGTCGACGCCCGGCGCGCAGACGGACGTGCGGGAGCGGCGGTTGCTGTCCTTCCACAGGCGCAGGTCGCGGTCCAGCGCACCGACGGCGATCACGCCCGGATAGGCGGCGGGGAAGTTCTTGCGGTTGGCGCCGGAGCCGTCGTTGCCCGCCGAGGCGATCAGCACGACGTTCTTGCCGAGCGCGTACCGGATCGCGGCGGCCTGGGTGGGCGTGCCCTCGTAGTGCTGGCGGCCGCCGCCGAGCGACATGTTGATGATCGTGGCGCCGTGGTCGACGGCGTAGCGGATGCCGAGGGCGACGGCGTCACGGTCGCCGCCCGCCGCCGTGCCGTTGCCGCGCCGCAGCGGATCGTCGTTCTCCAGCGTGACACGGACCGACAGGACGCGGCTCAGCGGGGCCACCCCCATCATGCCCTCGGCGAGCCCGGGTCCGTGGCCGTGACCGGCGATGATGCTGGCCATGGACGTGCCGTGCAGGCCCCAGTAGCGGCCGCCGGGGCGCCGTCCGCCGCCGGTGAGGTCGGTGCCGGTGACGACGCGGCGGGTGAGGTCGGGGTGGTCGCCGTCGACGCCGGTGTCGAGGACGGCGACGGTCACGCCGGATCCGCGCGAGTACCGCCAGGCCCGCTGGGCGCGCAGCACGCCGAGATGCCATTCGCGGGCGCGGATCTGGTCGGTCGGCGCGCCGAGCATCGCGCCCGCCGCGGCGCCGCGGACGGGCCGCTCGCCCCG
>NZ_CAACVB010000127.1 GCF_900659635.1 Actinomadura roseirufa
TGGAGCGGCGTGCCGTGGTCCTCGGCTCCGGCCGGGACGCGCTGCTGGCCGGGCTGGACGCCGTCGCGGCCGGCGGCACGGCGCCCGGCGTGGTCCAGGGCGAGGCGGTGCTGGTCCAGGGCGAGGCGGTGCCGGACGGGCGGGTCGTCTTCGTGTTCCCCGGCCAGGGCGGCCAGTGGGAGGGCATGGCGCTGGGGCTGCTCGGCTCCTCGCCGGCCTTCGCCGCGCGGATGGCCGAGTGCTCGGCCGCCGTGGCGGAGTTCACCGGCTGGTCGCCGCTGTCCGTCCTGCGGGGCGAGGACGGCGCGCCCCCGCTGGACCGGGTGGACGTGGTGCAGCCGGTGCTGTGGGCGGTCATGGTGTCGCTGGCGGAGGTGTGGCGGGCCCACGGCGTCGAACCGGCGATGGTGGTCGGGCACAGCCAGGGCGAGATCGCGGCGGCGTGCGTGGCGGGCGCGCTGACGTTGCGCGACGCCGCGCGCGTGGTCGCGCTGCGCAGCCGCGTCCTGGCCGCGCTGGCGGGCGGCGGCGGCATGGCGTCGGTCGGGCTGCCGGCGCGGGAGGCGGAGGTACTGATCGCGCCGTGGGAGGACCGGCTGTCCATCGCCGCGGTGAACGGGTCCGGCTCGGTGGCCGTCTCCGGCGACGCCGCGGCGGTGGCCGAACTGCTCGAACGGGCCGCGCTGGTCGACGTGCGGGCCCGCCGGATCCCGGTGGACTACGCCGCGCACTCCGCGCGGGTCGAGCAGGTCCGAGACGAGATCCTCGGCCTGCTGGAGCCGGTCCGGCCCCGGTCGGCGCGCGTGCCGTTCTACTCGACGGTGGACGGCGACGTCATCGACACCTCCGCGTGCGACGCCGGGTACTGGTACCGCAACCTCCGCGAGCCCGTCCGGTTCGCCGCCGCGGTGAAGGACCTCGCCGCCGACGGCTTCACGGCGTTCGTCGAGTGCAGCCCACACCCGGTCCTCACCCTGGGCGTCCAGGAGACGTTGCACGAGGCCGGGGCCGCCGGGGTCGTGACCGGTTCGCTGCGGCGCGGCGAAGGGGGCCTCGACCGGTTCCTCCTGTCGCTCGCCGAGGCGTACACGGGCGGCGTGGCCGTCGGCTGGTCCCGGCTGCTCCCCGGCGCGTCGCCGGTGGAGCTGCCGACGTACGCGTTCCAGCACCGGCGTTTCTGGCTGGACGCCGAGGCCGGGACGGGCGATGTGGCGGACCTGGGTATCGCCGCCGGGCATCCGCTGGCGGGCGCCGCGGTGACGTTGCCGCAGTCGGGTGGCGTGGTGCTGACGGGGCGCGTGTCGCCCGGCTCGCACCCGTGGCTGGCCGACCACGCGGTCTCGGGCGAGGCGCTGCTGCCGGGGACGGCGCTGGTGGACCTGGTGATCCGCGCCGGTGACGAGGCCGGCTGCTCCCACCTGGAGGAACTGACCCTGGAGAATCCACTCCCGATCTCCGGGGCCGTCGACCTGCGCGTCCACGTGGGGGAGGCGGATGAGTCGGGCCGCCGTCCCGTCACCGTCCACGCGCGAGGGGACGACGGATGGACCCGCCACGCCGCCGGTCTCCTCGCCGATCGCGTCCCCGGCCCGGTGGACGGCCTGGAGACGTGGCCGCCTGCGGGCGCCGAGCCGGTGGACCTGAGCGGCGCCTACGAGACTCTCGCCGCCCGGGGCTACGGATACGGCCCCACCTTCCGGGGGCTCCGTGCGGCGTGGCGGCGTGGGCCGGAATGGTTCGCGGAGGTCGGGCTCCCCGAGGAGCTGGACGTCGCCGGTTACGGCGTCCACCCGGCGCTGCTCGACGCGGCCCTGCACGTGACCGGACTCGGCGGCCCGGTGGCCGGAGCCGTGGAGCTGCCGTTCGCGTTCTCGGACGTGAGCGTGTTCGCCTCGGGCGCCCGGGTCGGGCGCGTGCGCGTGCGTCCCGCGGGCGATGGCGTGGCGGTGCTGCTGGCGGACGCCGTGGGGGCGCCCGTCGCGGCGATCGGGTCGCTGGTCTCCCGCCCGGCGCGGGCGGGCGCGGCCCCCGACCGGGACCTGCTGGCCCTGGACTGGACGCCGGTGACGCCGACCGGTGACGGAGCGGACGCCGAGGTCGTGGAGCTGCGCGGAGACGACCCCCGCGCGGTCACCCTCACCGCGCTGTCGGCGGTGCGGGCGGCGCTCGCGGCCGACGACGCGCGGGTCGTGTTCGTGACGCGCGCGGGTGAGCTGGGCGGTGCCGCCGCGGCGGGGCTGGTGCGCAGCGCGCAGAGTGAGCATCCGGGCCGGTTCCGGCTCGTGGAGAGCGACGGCGGCGAGGCGTCGGAGCGGGCGCTGGACGATGTGATCGCGAGCGCGGAGCCGGTGATCTCGCTGCGCGACGGCGTCCCGCACGTCCCGTGCCTCGCCCCGGCCACCGCCGGGCTCGCCGTACCCGAGGACCGGCCGTGGCGGCTGGACGTGCGCGAGCGCGGCACGCTGGAGAACCTCGCGCTGCTCCCCACCGAGCCGCTTGAGCCGCCGGGTCCCGGCCGGGTTCGCGTCGGAGTCCGCGCGGCCGGGCTGAACTTCCGCGACGTCCTCATCGCCCTCGGCTCCTACCCGGACGGCGGCCGTATCGGCGCCGAGGCCGCGGGCGTCGTCCTGGAGGTCGGTGAGGGCGTGCGCGGCCCGCGTCCGGGCGACCGCGTCCTCGGCCTGGTGGACGGCGCGTTCGGGCCGGTCGCCGACGCCGACCCGCGGCTCCTCGCGCCGATCCCCGGAGGATGGACGTTCGCCGAGGCCGCCGCCGTCCCCGCCGCGTTCCTCACCGCCCGCTACGCGCTGCGCGACCTGGCCGCCGCGGGGCCGGGCGACCGGGTACTGGTGCACGCCGCGACCGGCGGGGTCGGCACGGCGGCGGTGCTGCTCGCCCGGCACGCCGGTGCCGAGGTCTTCGCCACCGCGTCCCCGGCCAAGTGGGACGTGCTGCGCGCGCAGGGCTTCGACGACGACCACATCGCCTCGTCCCGCACCCTGGAGTTCGAGGACCGGTTCCGCCGCGCCACCGGCGGCCGCGGCATGGACGTCGTGCTCGACTGCCTCTCCGGCGAGTTCGTGGACGCGTCGCTGCGGCTGCTGCGGCCCGGCGGCCGCTTCGTGGAGATGGGCAAGACCGACGTCCGGGACGCCGCCGAGGTGGCCGCGGCGCACCCGGGCGTCTCCTACCGCGCCTTCGACCTCGACGAGGCCGGCCCGGACCGGATCGCCGCCATGCTCACCGAGGTTCTCGCCCTCTTCGCGGAAGGCGTCCTGCACCTTCCACCGGTGGCCGCGTGGGACGTCCGACGCGCGCCGGAGGCGTTCCGGTTCCTCGCCCAGGCCCGCCATGTCGGCAAGCTCGTCCTCACCATGCCGCCCGTCTTCGACCCCTCGGGCACGGTGCTGGTCACCGGCGGGACGAGCGGGCTGGGCCGCCACGTCGCGCGGCACCTCGCCGCCGCCCACGGCGTCCGGAACCTGCTGCTGGTCGGCAGGAGAGGACCGGCCGCGCCCGGCGCGGCCGAGCTGAAGGACGACCTGGAGGCGCTCGGTGCCCGCGTCACGATCGCCGCGTGCGACGTCGCCGACCGCGGCGCCCTCGCGGCGGTGCTCGCGGCGATCCCCGCGGGCGCCCCGCTGACCGGCGTCGTGCACGCGGCGGGCGCGGTCGCCGACGCCACGGCCGGCGGCCTCACCCCCGGCCACCTCGACACCGTCTTCCGCCCGAAGGTGGACGGGGCCCGGCACCTGCACGAGCTGACCAGGGACGCGCCGCTGTCGGCGTTCGTCCTGTTCTCCTCGGCCGCGGGAGTCCTCGGCGAGCCGGGCCAGGGCGGCTACGCGGCGGCGAACTCCTTCCTGGACGCCCTCGCCGCGCGCCGCCGCGCCGCCGGCCTGCCCGCCACGTCCCTGGCCTGGGGGTTCTGGGCCGAGCGGACCGAGCTGACGGCGCGTCTCGGCGACGCCGACCTGCACCGCATGCGCCGCGCGGGCGGCGTCCCGATCGGCACCGCGCGGGGCCTGGAGCTCTTCGACGCCGGGTACGCAGCCGACCGGCCCCTCGTCGTCCCGATGCCGGTCGACTGGGCGGTGGTCCGCGCCGCGGACGCGGCGGGAACGGTACCGGGCCTGCTGCGCGCACCGGCCGCGCCGCCCGGCGTCCGCCGGCCGTCCGCCGCGTCCGGCGGCGGCGGTTCCCGCGCGACCCTCGTGGACGACCTCGTCGCGCTTCCCGAGGCGGACCGGCTGCCGCGGCTGGCCGACCGGATCCGGGAGCACGTCGCCGTCGTCCTGGGCCATGCCGGGTCCGCGGCGGTCGACGACGAGCGGGCGCTGCGGGACCTCGGTTTCGACTCCCTCACCGCCGTCGAGCTGCGCAACAGGCTCGCCCGCGACACGGCCCTGCGGCTTCCCGCCACCCTGGCCTTCGACCATCCGTCGATCGGCGCCATCGCCCGCTTCCTGCTGGCGGAGATCCGCGCGAAGCACCTCCCGGAGGATCTCCCGGAGGATCTCCCGGAGGCGTCGGTCATCGGTGCGCTCGACCGCGTCGAGGCGACCCTCGCCGGGCTCGCCGCCGGCGCGGGCGCCCGCGGCGAGATCGTCACGCGGCTGCGGACGCTGCTGGCCGCCTACGACGTCCCCGCCGAGGCGGCGCCGGACACCGACCTCGGCTCGGCGACGGCGGAGGAGCTCTTCGACTTCTTCGACCGGGGGCTGCCAACATGACCGGCGACCGGAAGTACCTCGACTACCTGCGCCGGGCCGCGACCGACCTCCGGCGGGCCCAGGAGCGGATCTCGGAGCTGGAGTCCCGCGACCGCGAGCCCGTCGCCGTGATCGGCATGGCCTGCCGGTTCCCCGGCGGGATCGCCTCGCCCGCCGCGCTGTGGGCGGCCGTGGCCGCCGGCCGCGAGACCGTCGGTGACTTCCCCACGGATCGCGGCTGGGACCTCGGCGCCCTGTTCGACCCGGACCCCGACCGATCTGGCCGGACGTATGTGACGCGGGGCGGGTTCCTCGACGATCCGGGAGGTTTCGATGCGGGCTTCTTCGGGATCTCGCCGCGCGAGGCGCTCGCGATGGACCCGCAGCAGCGCCAGGCGCTGGAAGTCTCCTGGGAAGCCGTCGAGTCCGCCGGAATCGACCCGTCCGCCCTGCGCGGCGAGCGCGCCGGCGTCTACATCGGCGCCCTCAACAGCACGTACGTCTCCGGCCATTTCGCCTTCCCTCCCGAACTGGAGGGTCACCTCGGCACCGGACGCGAGGGCAGCATCATCTCCGGCCGGGTGGCCTACCACCTGGGGCTGGAGGGCCCGGCGGTGACGGTGGACACCGCCTGCTCGTCCTCTCTCGTCGCTCTGCATCTGGCCGCCGGGGCGCTCCGCGCCGGAGAGGTGACGCTGGCCCTGGCGGGCGGCGTCACCGTGATGTCCACACCCGACTCGTTCGTGGAGTTCTCGCGGCAGCGGGCCCTGGCGGTCGATGGGCGGTGCAAGGCGTTCGCGTCCGGAGCCGACGGCGCCGTCTGGTCGGAGGGCGTCGGCGTGCTGGTGTTGGAGCGTCTGTCGGATGCCGAGCGCAATGGCCGTCGGGTGCTGGCGGTGGTGCGTGGTTCGGCGGTGAATCAGGATGGTGCGTCGAATGGGTTGACGGCGCCGAATGGCCCGTCTCAGCAGCGGGTGATCCGTGCCGCTTTGGCGAGTGCGGGGCTGGGTTCGTCCGACGTGGATGTGGTGGAGGCGCACGGGACGGGGACACCGCTGGGCGATCCGATCGAGGCACAGGCGTTGCTCGCCACCTATGGGCAGGGGCGGGCGCCGGGCCGCTCCCTGCTCCTCGGCTCGGTCAAGTCGAACATCGGCCATGCCCAGGCGGCGGCCGGGATGGCCGGGATCATCAAGATGGTCCAGGCGATGCGCCACGGCGTCGTCCCCGCGACGCTGCACCTGGACGAGCCGACCCGGCAGATCGACTGGTCGTCCGGCGCGGTCGAACTCGTGACCGAGGCCGTTCCGTGGCCGGACACGGATCGTCCCCGCCGGGCGGGCGTGTCGTCGTTCGGCATGTCCGGGACGAACGCCCACGTCATCGTGGAGGCCGCCCCCAAGGCCGCCGGTGGCGAGCGCGTCTCCCGCGCGGTGCCGTGGGTGGTGGCCGGGAAGTCACCGGAGGCGGTGCGGGCCCAAGCCGTCCGCCTGGATTCGGTGGCCGACGCATCGCCGGTGGATGTGGGCTGGTCACTGGCGAGTTCACGCACACAGTTCGAATACCGGGGTGTGGTGGTCGATGGCGGTGTGGTCCCGCGTCGGGTGAATTCCGGTGGGCGGCTGGCGTTCATGTTCACCGGCCAGGGCTCCCAGCGCGCCGGAATGGGCGGGGAGTTGTACGCGGCCTATCCAGAAGCGTTCGAAGCCGTCGGCCGTGTTGGGGCCGGCGACTTGGAACGGACGGATGTGGCGCAGCCCGCGTTGTTCGCGCTTGAGGTCGCGTTGTTCCGGTTGTTCGAGTCGTGGGGTGTGCGCCCGGACTTCTTGGTGGGTCATTCGGTCGGTGAAGTCGCGGCTGCGCATGTGGCCGGGGTCTTGTCTTTGGAGGACGCGGTTCGTCTGGTGGAGGCGCGTGGTCGGTTGATGCAGGCGCTTCCGGCGGGGGGCGTGATGGTGGCGATTCAGGCGGCGGAGGCGGAGGTCGTGCCGTTGTTGTCGGGATCGGTGAGTCTCGCGGCGGTCAACGGCCCACGCTCGGTGGTGGTATCGGGCGCCGAGGCCGAGGTCATGGAGGTCGCGGCGCGGTTTGAGAAAACGCGGCGGCTGAAGGTGTCGCACGCGTTCCATTCGCCGTTGATGGATCCGATGCTGGAGGAGTTCCGGCAGGTGGTCGCCGGGTTGTCGTTCGCGCAGCCGCAGATCCCGATCGTGTCGACCGCCGGAGGAGATCTCACTCATCCTGAGTATTGGGTGGAGCAGGTGAGGCGTCCGGTCCGGTTCGCCGACGCCATCACCACACTCGGAGAGGCCGGGGTGTCCACCTTCTTGGAACTCGGCCCCGACGCCGTTCTGTCCACCTTCGGCGACTCCGACGATTTCGTTCCGACACTGCGGCGTGACCGTCCAGAGGACGTCGCCGTCGCCACCGCCTTGGGAGAACTGCACGCCAGGGGCGTCAGCGTCGACTGGCCTGCCTTCTATGAGGGCACCGGCGCGCAACTCACCGCCCTGCCGACTTACCCCTTCCAGCATGAGCGCCATTGGCCGCGCCGTGCTTCGCTCCTCAAAGCTCCTATCGCGGTGCCGGACGGCCTGCTCATCACCAGGACGATCGATCTTGCCTCGTACCCGTGGCTGGCGGACCACGTCATCAACGGGGCGACGGTGGTCCCGGGCGCCCTCTTCGTCATTCTTCTTTTGGAAGCCGCCGCTCATGTCGGCTACGGCCGGCTGGAGGAGGTCAATCTCCAGTCCCCGATGGTCCTCACGGCCACCGACTCGCCGCCGCTCCGCGTCGTCGTCGCGGACCCCGATGACACGGGGCGCCGTACCGTGTCCGTCCATTCCCAAGGTGGAGACGAGACCTGGACGACCCACTGCACGGGTGTTCTGGCATCGGAGGCGCTCACACCTCGTTTCTCCTTCGAGGCGTGGCCGCCCCCGGACGCCGAGCCCGTCCCGCTGACCGGCTTCTACGACGATTTCGCGAGGATCGGGCTGGAGTACGGCCCGGCGTTTCGCGGCCTCCGGGCGGCTTGGCGGGCCGGTGACGTCCTGTACGGCGAGGTCGCCTGCCCGGTCGACCTCGACCTGGAGGAGTTCGCCCTCCATCCGGCGTTGCTGGACGCGGCGCTCCAGGCCGATTTCGCCCTCCGCTCGCAGGGCTCAGCTGAGATGTTGTTCACCCTCACCGAGGTCTCCCTCCACAAAAAGCGCCCTTCAGCCCTGCGGATTCGGATCTCACTTGAAGAGGACGGGGCGCGGCTCGACGTCGCGGACGCCTCGGGGAATCCCGTGGCCACCGTCTCCTCCTACTCGTCCCGTCCGGCGGCGGGCGCCCTGTCCGACGCGCGGCTCCTCAAGGTCGAGTGGGTCGCGGCGGAGGCGGCGAGCGGAGAACCACAGGACGTGGTGATCGCCTCGTTCATCGGGAACGGCGACGACGATCCGGTGGCCGAGGCCCACCGCCTCACGCGCGACGCGCTGACCAGGCTCAGGGAATGGCCCGCCGACGCGGACTCGACCCTGGTGGTGCTGACGCGGGGCCTGGCCGGCGCGGCGGTGGCCGGACTCGTCCGGTCGGCGCAGGCCGAGAATCCCGGCAGGTTCAGGCTCATCGACGTCGGTGACGGCGCGTGGCACGAGGTGCTTCCGGCCGCGCTGGCGGTCGGCGAACCGGAGCTGAGGATCGTGGACGGCCGCGTCCTCGCACCGCGCCTGACCCGCGTCCCCGAACCGGGCCCGCCCGGTGCCGGTCCCTGGACGGCGGGCACCGTGCTGATCACCGGTGGGACCGGAGATCTCGGCGCGGCGGTCGCGCGGCACCTCGTCCGGGCGCACGGAGCCGGTCATCTGGTCCTGGCGAGCAGGCGGGGACCGGACGCCCCCGGAGCCGCAGACCTGCGCGCCGAGCTGGGGGCGGCCGTCGAGATCGTGCGCTGTGACGTGACCGACCGGGCGGCCCTCGCCCGGCTCCTCGCCGCGACGCCGGTGACCGCCGTCGTGCACGCGGCCGGAGTCGTCGACGACGGAGTCGTGGAGTCGATGACCGGCGAGCGTCTGGACGCCGTCCTCGCCCCGAAGGTGGACGCCGCCTGGCACCTGCACGAGCTGACCCGGGATCGGGAGCTCACCGCGTTCGTGCTGTTCTCCTCGGCCGCCGGGACGTTCGGCGGCCCCGGGCAGGGCGGCTACGCGGCGGCGAACTCCTTCCTCGACGCGCTGGCACGCCACCGGGCGGAGCGCGGCCTGCCCGCACTGTCGCTGGCCTGGGGGCCATGGGAGGCCGGGATGGCGGGGCGGCTGAAGGAGGCCGACCTGCGCAGGCTCGATACCTCCGGTACCCCGGCGCTGCCCGTCCCGCAGGGCCTGGCCCTGTTCGACGCGGCCGGGGCCGTGCGCGGGGAGCCCGCGCTGGTCGCGACGCGGCTCGTGCCCCGGGACCTGCGCCGGCGCGGCGACGTCCCGCCTCTGCTCCGCTCGCTCGTGCCTCCCACCGGGGGAGGGGCGGCGGAGACCGGCGGCGCCTCCCTGGAAGACCGGCTTCGGGGGCTTGACCCGCGGGAACGGCACGAACGACTCCAGGAGATCGTCCGGGCGGAGGCGGCGGCGGTCCTCGGACTCCCCGGGCCGTCCGCGGTCGAACCGGACCACGCCTTCAAAGAGATCGGCTTCGACTCCCTGACCTCGGTGGAGCTCCGCAACCGGCTCGGCGCGCTGAGCGGTCTCCGCCTCCCGGCGACGCTGGCCTTCGACCACCCCAGCCCGGCGCTCCTGGCCGGGTTCCTGGCGGCCGAGACGTCCGGCGCCGGCCCGGCGGCGGGATCGCCGGCGGCGCTGCTGGCCGAGCTCGACCGGCTGTCGGCCGCCCTTGCCGCCGTCCCGCTGGACGAGGCCGAGCGCGCCCAGATCGCCGGGCGGCTCCAGATCCTCTCCGGCGCCGTCGCGGATCCCGGCCCGGACCGTCCCGACGACGTCGAAGAGAAGATCATCGCCGCGTCGGACGAGGAGATCTTCGGGCTCATCGACAACGACCTCGGTTCCCGCTGACCGCGTGAGGAGGCGCCGTCCGTGAACGCGACGGAACAGAAGCTCCGCGACTACCTCAAACGGGTGACGCTCGACCTGCACCGGACGCGCCGTCGGCTCGAAGAGGCCGAGGGCCAGGGCTCCGAGCCGCTGGCGATCGTGGGGATGGCCTGCCGTTACCCCGGCGGGATCCGCACGCCCGACGATCTGTGGGCCGTCGTCGAGGCCGGGCGTGACGCGGTCACGCCCTTCCCCCGAGACCGCGGCTGGGACCTGGACGGGCTCTACCACCCGGACCCCGGCCACCCGGGCACGACCTACACGAGGCGGGGCGGCTTCCTGGCGGACGCCGCCGACTTCGATGCCGCGTTCTTCCGGATCAGCCCGCGGGAGGCGCTCACGATCGACCCGCAGCAGCGCCTGCTGCTGGAGTCCTCCTGGGAGGCACTGGAGCACGCCGGTATCGACCCGGCGGCCCTGCGGGGAAGCCGGACCGGCGTCTACGCGGGTGTGGTCAACGGCGACTATGGCGCGCGTCTGCTCAGCGTCCCCGGCCGTGGCTTCGGCGCCGCCCCCGGCGGCCTGGAAGAGTTCGAGGGATACCTCGGCAGCGGCAGCAGCGGCAGCCTCGCCTCCGGCCGGGTGGCCTACCACCTGGGCTTGGAGGGCCCGGCGGTGACGGTGGACACCGCCTGCTCGTCCTCCCTCGTCGCCCTGCACCTGGCGATGCAGGCGCTCCGATCGGGGGAGTGCGCTCTCGCGCTGGCCGGTGGAGTGACCGTGATGACGTCGCCCGAGATGTTCATCTCCTTCGCGCGCCAGCGCGGCCTCGCGCCGGACGGCCGCTGCAAGCCCTTCGCGGCGGCCGCGGACGGGACGGGCTGGTCGGAGGGCATCGGACTGCTGGTTCTTGAGCGTTTGCCGGATGCGGAGCGCAACGGCCATCGGGTGCTGGCGGTAGTGCGCGGGTCGGCGGTGAATCAGGACGGTGCGTCCAACGGGCTGACGGCGCCGAATGGTCCGTCTCAGCAGCGGGTGATCCGTGCCGCTCTAGCGGGTGCGGGGCTGGCTTCGTCCGACGTGGACGTGGTGGAGGCGCACGGGACGGGGACGCCGCTGGGTGACCCGATTGAGGCGCAGGCGTTGCTGGCGACGTATGGGCAGGGCCGTGAGGCCGTCCGTCCGTTGCTGCTGGGGTCGGTGAAGTCGAACTTCGGTCATTCGCAGGCGGCGGCGGGGGTGGCCGGGGTCATCAAGATGGTGCAGGCGATGCGCCATGGGGTCGTCCCGGCGACCTTGCATGTGGACGAGCCGTCCCCGCATGTCGACTGGTCGTCGGGTGCGGTGGAATTGGCGACTGAGGCCGTTCCGTGGCTGGAGGTGGATCGCCCGCGTCGGGCGGGTGTGTCGTCGTTCGGTATCTCCGGGACGAACGCCCACGTCATCGTGGAATCGGTCCCGGCACCCACGATTGGTGAACGCTCGTCGCGTCCGGTGCCGTGGGTGGTGTCGGGCAGAACCCCGGAGGCTGTGAGAGAGCAGGCGGCCCGGTTGGTTTCGGTGGCCGATGCGCCCTCGGTCGACGTGGGTTGGTCGCTGGTGAAGTCGCGGTCGCAGTTCGATCACCGGGGTGTGGTGATCGACGGGTCGGTGACGCCTCGGCGGGTGTCGTCCGGTGAATTGGCGTTCATGTTCACCGGCCAGGGCTCCCAGCGCGCCGGGATGGGTGGGGATTTGTACGCGGCCTATCCGGAGGCATTCGAGGCGGTCGGCCGTGTTCCGGATGGGGATCTGGAGCGGACGGATGTGGCGCAGCCCGCGTTGTTCGCTCTTGAAGTGGCGTTGTTCCGGTTGTTCGGGTCGTGGGGTGTCCGGCCGGATTTCCTGGTGGGTCATTCGGTGGGCGAGATCGCGGCTGCGCATGTGGCGGGTGTGCTCGGCCTGGAGGATGCGGTTCGTTTGGTGGAGGCGCGTGGTCGGTTGATGCAGGCGCTTCCGGTGGGTGGCGTGATGGTGGCGATTCAGGCGGCGGAGGCGGAGGTCGTGCCGTTGTTGTCGGGATCGGTGAGTCTCGCGGCGGTCAACGGTCCACGCTCGGTGGTGATCTCTGGTGCCGAAGCCGAGGTCATGGAGATCGCGAAACGGTTCGAGAAAACGCGGCGGCTGAAGGTGTCGCACGCGTTCCATTCGCCGTTGATGGATCCGATGCTGGAGGAGTTCCGGCAGGTGGTCGCCGGGTTGTCGTTCGCGCAGCCGCAGATCCCGATCGTGTCGACCGCCGGAGGAGATCTCACTCATCCTGAGTATTGGGTGGAGCAGGTGAGGCGTCCGGTCCGGTTCGCCGACGCCATCACCACACTCCGCGACTCAGGAGTGTCCACGTTCCTGGAGCTCGGCCCCGACGCCGTTCTTTCTACCTTCGGCGATTCCGACGATTTCGTCCCGACGCTGCGGCGTGACCGTCCAGAGGAGGCCGCCGTAGCCACCGCCTTGGGTGAGCTTCACGCGAGGGGCGTCGCTGTCGACTGGCCCGCCTTCTATGAGGGCACGGGCGCGCAGCTCACCGACCTGCCCACCTACGCGTTCCAACGGCAGCGCTACTGGCTCGACATTCCGGCGGTCGCAGAGGGAGTGACCTCCACCGCGCACCCGTTCCTGGGCGCGGCGGTGTCGCTGCCCGACGGGTGGGCTTTCACAGGACGGATCGGCCTCGATGCCCACCCCTGGCTTGCCGATCACACCGTTGAGGGCAGAGTGCTCATGCCCGGTGCGGCCTTTCTGGACCTCGCCTTGCATGCGGCTGACATCGCCGCGTGCGATGTCGTGGAGGAATTGACGCTCCAGACCCCAATGGTGGTGCCGGTCAATGGCACGCTTGAGCTCCGGGTCGTCCTCTCTGGGGTGGACGAGACGAATCACGCCACCGTCACCATCTCTTCCGCACCGTCGGCCGATGGGCCCTGGACCGTCCATGCCAAGGGAACCGTCAGGACGGACGGGCCGGAGCCCGAATTCGACTTGGGGGTCTGGCCTCCCCCAGGGGCCGAGCAGATCTCGGTGTCGACTCTCTATGACGACCTCGCCACAACCGGTCTCGTCTACGGGCCCTCGTTCCAAGGTGTACGGGCCGCCTGGCGTGATGCGCGGGCCGTCTACGCCGAGGTCTCGCTTTCAGAAGAGGCCGCCCCGGGCGGTTACGGGATCCACCCGGCCCTGCTGGACGCGGCATTCCACGCCGGTGCCCTTCGCGGGCCGCGCCCAGAGGACACCGAGCTTCCTTTCGCCTTCACCGGCGCGTCCCTTCACGCGACGGGTGCCACCGCACTCCGTGTGCGGATCTCCGGTGCCTCGATCGCGCTCGCGGACGCGTCGGGGCGGCCGGTGGCGTCCATCGGGGAACTCATCTCCCGGCCCGCACCGCGAGAGCAGCACCGGCCGGTCGACTCCCTGTACCGCGTCGAATGGGTCCCGGCCACCGGCGGGGGAGAGCGGGAGGCGGCACCGGACGCGGTGGTGGCCGCGCTGCGCATCGCCTCCGACGACACGGTCCTCGCCACTCGTCAGGCCGTCCGGCAGGCGTTGGACCGGATCCGGGAGTGCCTGGCGGCCGAGTCGCGGACGGTCTTCGTGATGGACGGGGCGCGGGAACCGGTGTACGGGGCGGTGGCCGGACTGGTGCGGTCGGCGCAGGCCGAGCATCCGGGCCGGTTCGTCCTGGTCGACGCCGACGGGCCGGTGGATCTCGGTGCGGTCCTGGCCACCGGCGAGCCGGAGGTGGCGGTCCGTGACGGTGCGGTCCTCGTACCGCGCCTGGCCCGCGTCGTGCCCTCCGGCCCCGGGCGTGGCGTGCCGTGGCCCGCCGGCGGAACGGTTCTGATCACCGGGGGCACCGGCGCGCTCGGCAGCGCGGTGGCACGGCACCTGGTGACGAGTCACGGGGTGCGCCGGCTCGTCCTGGCGAGCCGCCGGGGCCGGCCCGTCCCCGACCTGACGGTCACGGGCGCCGAGGTGGCGGTGGTGTCCTGCGACGTCTCGGATCGGGAGGATCTGGCCTCGCTCCTGGCGGGCATCAAGGACCTCCGCGCGGTCGTCCACCTGGCCGGTGCGCTCGATGACGGCACGGTCGGGGCACTGACCGGCGAACGCGTCGACGCGGTGCTCGGTCCGAAGGCGGAGGCGGCCTGGTATCTGCATGAGCTGACCGCTGATCGTGATCTGTCGGCGTTCGTGATGTTCTCTTCGGCTGCCGGGGTGTTCGGGAGCGCGGGGCAGGGGAACTACGCGGCGGCCAACGCCTTCCTCGACGCCCTGGCCCGGCACCGGGTCTCGATCGGGCTTCCGGCGCACTCCCTCGCGTGGGGGCCATGGGACACCGGCATGGCGGACGCCCTGACCGGTGCCGCACGCCGCCGTCTGCGGACCTCCGGCATGCCCACGATGCCGACCGAGGACGGCCTGGCCCTTCTCGACGCGGCCATCGTCCAGGACGATCCGGTTCTCGTGCCCGCCAAACTGGACGTCGCGGTCCTCGCGGCCCGGCCGCCGGTGCCTCCCCTGCTCCGCCGGCTCGTGCGACCGGCCCGCCGTGCGGCCACCGCGACGGAACAGGCCGCCGATGGCCTCTCGCAGCGGATCGCGGGGCTGACCCGGACGGAACGCCGCACGTTCCTCCTCGGGATCGTCTGCACTGAGATCGCCTCCGTTCTCGGCTTCGCCGGGCCCGAGGACGTCGCGCCGGAACGGGCGTTCAACGAGATCGGTTTCGACTCCCTGACGAGTCTGGAACTCCGCAACCGCCTGAACGCCGCGACTGCGTTGCGCCTGCCCGCCACGCTCCTGTTCGACCACCCCACACCCATCGCCCTGGCCGACCACCTTCACGGCGAGGTGCTCGGCGCCGCCCCGGCCGCACCGGCCCGGACGGCCGCCGTCACCTCCGGCGACCCGATCGCGATCGTGGGGATGGGGTGCCGTTTCCCGGGCGGCGTGACATCTCCGGACAGCCTGTGGGACCTGGTCCGTCACGGCGGCGACGGCATCGGAGACTTCCCCTCGGACCGGGGCTGGGACCTCGAAGCGCTCTATCACCCCGACCCGGATCACCATGGGACCTCCTACACGCGCAAAGGCGGTTTCCTCCACGAGGCGGCGGCGTTCGATGCCGCGTTCTTCGGGATATCGCCCCGTGAGGCGGTGGCGATGGATCCGCAGCATCGACTGTTGCTGGAGGTCGCCTGGGAGGCGGTGGAATCGGCGGGCATCGACCCCATCACCCTGCGCGGCAGCCGCACCGGTGTCTTCGCCGGGGTGATGTACCACGACTACAGCGAGACGGACGAGGGCTTCGCCGGTGTGGGCGGGAGTGTCGCATCTGGTCGGGTGGCTTATCACCTGGGGTTGGAAGGGCCGGCGGTGACGGTCGACACGGCGTGCTCTTCTTCCCTGGTCGCCTTGCATTGGGCTGCGGCGGCGCTTCGTTCAGGGGAGTGTTCGCTGGCGTTGGCGGGCGGGGTCACGGTGATGGCGACGCCTGGGACGTTCGTCGGCTTCTCGCGTCAGCGGGGTCTGGCCGTGGATGGGCGGTGCAAGTCGTTCGCGGCGGCTGCGGATGGGACGGGCTGGTCGGAGGGCGTCGGGCTGCTGGTTCTTGAGCGTCTGTCGGATGCGGAGCGCAATGGCCATCGGGTGCTGGCGGTGGTGCGTGGTTCGGCGGTGAATCAGGACGGTGCGTCGAACGGGTTGACGGCGCCGAATGGCCCGTCTCAGCAGCGGGTGATCCGTGCTGCTTTGGCGGGTGCGGGGCTGGCTTCGTCCGATGTGGACGTGGTGGAGGCGCACGGGACGGGCACGGCGCTGGGCGATCCGATTGAGGCGCAGGCGTTGCTGGCGACGTATGGGCAGGGTCGTGAGGCCGTCCGTCCGTTGTTGCTGGGGTCGGTGAAGTCGAACCTGGGGCATACTCAGGCCGCCGCTGGAGCCGCCGGAATCATCAAGATGGTCCAGGCGATGCGCCATGGGATCGTCCCGGCGACGCTGCACGTGGACGAGCCGTCCCCGCATGTCGACTGGTCGTCGGGTGCGGTGGAGTTGGCAACTGAGGCCGTTCCGTGGCCGGAGGTGGATCGTCCGCGTCGGGCGGGTGTGTCGTCGTTCGGTATTTCCGGGACGAACGCCCACGTCATCGTGGAGTCGGTATCCGTCGCGCCGGTCGGCGAGCGGGTTTCACGCCCGGTGCCATGGGTGGTGTCGGGGAGGTCACCGGAGGCGGTGCGGGCCCAGGCCGACCGATTGGGGTCGGTCACCGATGCGTCCGCGGTGGATGTGGGCTGGTCGTTGGTGTCGTCGCGGGCGCAGTTCGATTACCGGGGTGTGGTGGTCAACGGCTCGGTGACGCCTCGGCGGGTGCGTGCCGGTGGGTTGGCGTTCATGTTCACGGGTCAAGGCGCCCAACGCGTGGGGATGGGACGCGAACTTCATGCGGCCTATCCGGAGGCGTTCGAGGCGGTCGGCCGTGTTCCGGATGGGGATCTGGAGCGGACGGATGTGGCGCAGCCCGCGTTGTTCGCGCTTGAGGTCGCGTTGTTCCGGTTGTTCGAGTCGTGGGGTGTCCGGCCGGACTTCTTGGTGGGTCATTCGGTGGGCGAGGTCGCGGCTGCGCACGTGGCCGGGGTCTTGTCTTTGGAGGACGCGGTTCGTCTGGTGGAGGCGCGCGGTCGGTTGATGCAGGCGCTTCCGGCGGGTGGCGTGATGGTGGCGATTCAGGCTGCGGAGACGGACGTCGTTCCGTTGTTGACCGGTCTGGTGTCCATCGCGGCGGTCAATGGTCCGCGCTCGGTGGTGATCTCTGGTGCCGAAGCTGAGGTCATGGAGGTCGCGGCGCGGTTCGAGAAAACGCGGCGGCTCAGGGTGTCTCACGCGTTCCATTCGCCGTTGATGGATCCGATTCTTGAGGAGTTCCGGCAGGTGGTCGCCGGGTTGTCGTTCGCGCAGCCGCAGATCCCGATCGTGTCGACCGCCGGAGGAGATCTCACTCATCCTGAGTATTGGGTGGAGCAGGTGAGGCGTCCGGTCCGCTTCACCGACGCCATAGCCACACTTCGAGAGGCTGGGGTTTCGACCTTCATGGAACTCGGCCCCGACGCCGTTCTGTCCACCTTCGGCGACTCCGACGATTTCGTTCCGACACTGCGGCGTGACCGTCCAGAGGACGTCGCCGTCGCCACCGCCTTGGGTGAGCTTCACACAAGGGGCGTCGCGGTCGATTGGCCTGCCTTCTATGAGGGCACCGGCGCTCAACTCACTGACCTGCCCACCTACCCCTTCGAGCATCGGCGTTACTGGTCGCACCGTCCGTCGCTCCTGGACGACCTCGTGGAACTGCCGGACGGCCTGCTCGTCACCGGGAGGATCGATCTCGCCTCGTGCCCATGGCTGGCCGATCACGTGGTCGAGGGGACCGTGGTCGTCCCAGGGGCACTCTTCGTCGACCTTCTGCTTCAAGGGGAGCACGACCGGATCGACGAGCTCGACCTCCAGGCCCCGATGGTCCTCGCGGCAGGGGAATCACGTCCGCTCCGCATCGCCGTCACCCACACGGACGACACGGCCCGCAGCACCGCGACTCTGCACTCGCAAGGCGCGGACGGCGCGTGGACGACCCACGCTACGGCCGTGCTGAACGGAGGCGAGCCACCGGTGGGCCTCGTCCAGGATCAGTGGCCACCGGCGACGGCCGAACAGGTGCCGGTGGACTCGCTCTACGATCGGCTGGCCGCGATCGGCCTGGAGTACGGTCCGGCCTTCCAAGGGGTCCGCGCGGCCTGGCGGGACGGGGACGTGGTCTACACGCACGTCGTGTTGCCAGAGGGCGTCGATCCCGCAGGGTTCGGCCTGCATCCGATTCTTCTGGACGCGGCCTTCCACGGCGGGATCCTGCGCGGCTCCCCAGAGGACGGCCCCGAACTGCCATTCAGTCTCACTGGGATCGCGATCTTCGCGGTGGAGGCCACCGAACTGCGCGTGAGGATCGGCCCGAGCGGTGAGGGGATGCGGCTGGACGCGGCGGACGCGCACGGGCGGCCGGTCGCGGTGATCGAGACCGTCCGGACGCGTCCGGCGCGAAGTGAGCGGACTCCCGGCGGGGGATCCCTGTTCCGCGTGGATTGGAGACCCGCCGAACCGCGCACCGAGGTCTCCCGGTTCACCGTCGCATCCTTCGAACCGGGCGAGGGCGACACGGTGACCACCGCACGCGACCTCGCGCACAGGACCTTGGCGGCGATTCAGGAGCGGCTCGCGGACGCGGAGGACGATGCGCCGCTCGTGTTCGTCACCAGAGCGGACGCGGGCCCCGCGCAGGCGGTGGTCTCCGGCCTGGTCCGCTCGGCGCAGGCCGAGCATCCGGGCCGGTTCGTCCTGGTGGACGCGGACGGGCCCGTCGATCCGCCCCGGGCGCTGGCGATGGGCGAACCGGAGGTGGCGGTCCGGGGCGGCGAGATCCTCGTCCCGCGGCTGGTCCGCGCCGAGGTCACCGGCGGGACGTGGGCGGCCGGCGGCACCGTGCTGGTCACGGGCGGGACGGGCGGCCTGGGTGCGGCCGTGGCACGGCATCTCGCCGCCGGGCCGGGCGCCCGGCGCCTGGTGCTGCTCGGTCGGCGGGGCCCGGACGCGCCCGGTGCCGCCGAACTCCGCGCGGAGCTGGCGGGCCTCGGCGCCGAGGTGTCCATCGTGGCCTGCGACGTCACCGACCGGGGCCGACTGGCCGAGGCGGTCGCCGAGACCGAGGACCTGCGCGCGGTCGTGCACCTGGCGGGCGTCCTCGACGACGGGACGGTGGAGACGCTGACGGCCGGGCGGCTCGACGCGGTGTTCGGTCCGAAGGCGGAGGCGGCCTGGTATCTGCATGAGCTGACCGCTGATCGTGATCTGTCGGCGTTCGTGATGTTCTCTTCGGCTGCCGGGGTGTTCGGGAGCGCGGGGCAGGGGAACTACGCGGCGGCCAACGCCTTCCTCGACGCCCTGGCCCGCCACCGCGTCGCGTCCGGCCTCCCCGGGCTCTCGCTCGCCTGGGGCCTGTGGGCCGACGGCATGGGCGGGCGCCTGGACGAGGCTGACCTCCGCCGTCTCCGGTCGTCCGGTATCAAACCGCTCTCCACATCGCGGGCACTGGCGATGCTCGACGCGGCCATGTCCGGCTCGGAACCTCACCTGGTACCGGTCGCCTTGGACTCCGGTGCCATCGCGGAAAGGCAGGAGATCCCGCATCTACTGCGCGTCCTGATACGACCCAAGCGGCGGGCAGCCCGTGCCGGCCGCGCCGGGACGGGCTCCCTGAGGACGAGGCTCGTGGAGGCGGCCCCGGCGGAACGGGACGCCCTCCTGCTGGAGATCGTCCGAGAGCGGGTCGCCGCCGTCCTCGGATTCCCCGGACCCGAGGCGGTCGTGGCGGACCAGCCGTTCGGCGAGCTCGGGTTCGACTCGCTGACCGGGGTCGAACTTCGCAATGAGTTGGGCGCCCTCACCGGCCTTCGCCTTCCCGCCACGCTCGTGTTCGATTACCCCAACCCCGCCGCGCTGGCCTCCCATCTGGGCATCCGCCTCGCTCCGGACGCCCCCGCCGCACGGGCCCCCGGCCCACGGGAGGACGACATCGACACCATGGCCATCGAGGACCTGATCCAGATGGCAGCCACGTTCACCGACCGCTGAGCAGGCCACGATGAATGCCTCGAACGACCGTCTCGCCGCCGCCCTCCGCGCCTCGCTCAAGGAGGTGGCGCGGCTGCGCGAGCTCACCGAACCCGGCCCGGTGGCGATCGTGGGCATGGGATGCCGCTTCCCCGGAGGCGTGTCCTCGCCGGACGACCTGTGGGACCTGCTCGTCACCGGCGGTGACGCGATCGGCGCCTTTCCGGCCGACCGGGGATGGGACGCCACGCGGCTCTACGACCCGGACCCGGACCACCCCGGCACGACCCACGTCGTCCAGGGCGGATTCCTCGACGGCGCGGACGAGTTCGATGCCGCGTTCTTCGGGATCTCGCCGCGTGAGGCGGTGGCGATGGATCCGCAGCATCGACTGTTGCTGGAGGTCGCCTGGGAGGCGGTGGAATCGGCGGGCATCGACCCCATCGCCCTGCGCGGCAGCGGCACCGGTGTCTTCGCCGGGCTCATGTACCAGGACTACGGCGACGTCATCGACGGTTCGGCCGAGGCGGGCGAACTGGAAGGTTTCGTCGGTGTGGGCGGGAGTATCGCGTCGGGCCGGGTGGCATATCACCTCGGCCTGGAAGGACCGGCGGTGACGGTCGACACGGCGTGCTCGTCCTCGCTGGTCGCCGTGCATCTCGCGGCCCAGGCGCTTCGATCCGGGGAGTGTTCGCTGGCGTTGGCGGGCGGGGTCACGGTGATGGCGACGCCTGGGACGTTCGTCGGCTTTTCGCGTCAGCGGGGTCTGGCTGCGGATGGGCGGTGCAAGTCGTTCGCGGCGGCTGCGGATGGGACGGGCTGGTCGGAGGGCGTCGGGCTGTTGCTGTTGGAGCGCTTGTCGGACGCCGAGCGCAATGGGCACCGGGTGCTCGCGGTCGTGCGCGGGTCGGCGGTGAACCAGGACGGTGCCTCGTACGGTTTGACCGCTCCGAACGGCCCGTCCCAGCAGCGGGTCATCCAGAACGCTTTGGCGAACGCGGGCTTGACGGCCGCTGACGTGGACGTGGTGGAGGCGCACGGGACGGGGACGGCGCTGGGCGATCCGATCGAGGCGCAGGCGTTGCTGGCGACGTATGGGCAGGGTCGTGAGGATGGCCGTCCGTTGTTGCTGGGGTCGGTGAAGTCGAACCTGGGGCATGCTCAGGCCGCCGCCGGAGCCGCCGGAATCATCAAGATGGTCCAGGCGATGCGCCACGGGCTGGTGCCCAAGACCTTGCACGTGGACGAACCGACACCAAAGGTCGACTGGTCGTCGGGATCGGTGGAGTTGGCGACTGAGGCCGTTTCGTGGCCGGAGGTGGATCGTCCGCGTCGGGCGGGTGTGTCGTCGTTTGGTATTTCCGGGACGAACGCCCACGTCATCGTGGAGTCGGTACCCGTCGCGTCGGCTGGCGAGCGGGTTTCACGCCCGGTGCCGTGGGTGGTGTCGGGAAAGAGCCGTGACGCGGTGCGAGCCCAAGCCGCTCGGCTCCATTCGCTCGCCGATGCGTCTCCGGTGGATGTGGGCTGGTCGCTGGTGAAGTCGCGGTCGCAGTTCGATTATCGGGGTGTGGTGGTCGATGGCGGTGTGGTCCCGCGTCGGGTGATTTCCGGTGGGCGGCTGGCGTTCATGTTCACCGGGCAGGGCTCTCAGCGCGCCGGGATGGGGCGTGACCTTCATGCGGCCTATCCGGAGGCGTTCGAGGCGGTCGGCCGTGTTCCGGATGGGGATCTGGAGCGGACGGATGTGGCGCAGCCCGCGTTGTTCGCGCTTGAGGTCGCGTTGTTCCGGTTGTTCGAGTCGTGGGGTGTCCGGCCGGATTTCCTGGTGGGTCATTCGGTCGGTGAAGTCGCGGCTGCGCATGTGGCCGGTGTGCTCAGCCTGGAGGATGCGGTTCGTTTGGTGGAGGCGCGCGGTCGGTTGATGCAGGCGCTTCCGGCGGGTGGCGTGATGGTGGCGATTCAGGCGCCCGAGGCGGAGGTCGTTCCGTTGTTGACCGGTCTGGTGTCCATCGCGGCGGTCAACGGTCCACGCTCGGTGGTGATCTCTGGTGCCGAAGCCGAGGTCATGGAGATCGCGAATCGGTTTGAGAAAACGCGGCGGCTGAAGGTGTCGCACGCGTTCCATTCGCCGTTGATGGATCCGATGCTGGAGGAGTTCCGGCAGGTGGTCGCCGGGTTGTCGTTCGGTGAGCCGCAGATCCCGATCGTCTCGACCGCCGGAGGAGATCTCACTCATCCTGAGTATTGGGTGGAGCAGGTGAGGCGTCCGGTCCGGTTCGCCGATGCCATAGCCGCACTTCGAGAGGCCGGGGTTTCCACCTTCCTGGAACTCGGCCCCGACGCCATTCTCTCCACCTTCGGCGACTCCAACGATTTCGTTCCGACACTGCGGCGCGACCGTCCAGAGGACGTCGCCGTCGCGACCGCCCTGGGCGAACTGCATGCCAGGGGAGTCAGTGTCGACTGGCCCGCCTTCTATCAGGGGACCGGGGCACAACTCACGGACCTGCCCACCTACCCTTTCCAGCATCGGCGCTACTGGCCGCGTGCCCGGGAGACCGTCGACTCCTGGCGCTACCGGGTCGAGTTCAAGCCGATCCCCGTGGCCGCCGGGACGCCGACCGGACGCTGGCTGGCGGTGGCCCCGGCGGGGTGGGACGACCGGGTGCAACGCTGCCTGAACGGCTTGGGACAGGGCGGCGCTGAGGTCATCGTCCTGCCCGTCGACGCCGCCGACGCCGACCGGGCACGCCTGGCCGGGCGGATCGCCGCCGCGCTCGCGGGCCGCGCGCCGGCCGGAGTCGTCTCTCTGGCCGCGCTCTCGGCGGGGAGCCATCCCCGGCATCCGGTGCTGCCGTCGGCGTTGCCGCTGTCGGTGTCGCTCGTCCAGGCGCTGGCCGACCTCGGGCTCCAGACGCCCGTGTGGTTCGTGACCAGCGGCGCGGTGGCGGCCCGCGACGGCGAGGCCGTGCGGGACGCCCGGCAGGCCCACCTTTGGGGGTTCGGCCAGGTGGTGAGGCTGGAACGGCCCGGGAACTGGGGCGGGCTCGTCGATCTGCCCGAGCGGGTCGACGACGCGGCGGCGGCCCGGCTGGCCGGCGTCGTCGCCCGCGCGGGCGCGTGCCCCCGCCGAGAGATCGGAAGAGCGTCGTGTAGGGAAAGAGTGTAGATCTCGGTGG
>NZ_CAACVB010000128.1 GCF_900659635.1 Actinomadura roseirufa
GCAAAACGCTCGGCTGGGAAACCCCAGCCGAGCGTCTCGCTAAGCTCCTCACACCAGCCAGTTGATCAACCGGTGTTGCGATCACCCCTAGAACCCAAGACCTCGCGGGCGGGGGTCTCCCTTTTCGGCGCACGACCTCGCGCGGCGAAGGGCGTCAGCCGATGAAGGCGTCCCGGTGGGCGGCGACGAACGCCGCGAACGACCGGGGCGGGCGCCCCGTGATCGCCTCGACGGTCGTGGTCACACGGTCCTCGGAACCGCGGGCGATCCCCTCGTCCAGCCCGGCGAGGACGGCGGCGTAGTCCGCCGGGAGCCCCGCGGCGGCGAACCGGGCGGCGAGCTCGGCCGCGCCGACCGGCCGGTGCCGGACGGCCAGCCCGGTCGCCGCGGCGACGACGGCCGCGGCGTCGGCGTACCCGAGGGCCTCCGGTCCGGTCACGATGTACTCGGTGTCGTGCGGGACGGCGTCCAGCAGGACTCGCACGGCCACGGCCGCGATGTCGGCGACGTCCACGAACGCCACCCGGCCCGTCCCCGTCGCGGTGACGATCTCCCCGGACCGCCGGATGCCCTCCGCGACCGGATGCGCGCCGAGGAAGTTCTGCATGAACCACGACGGCCGCAGCACCGTCCACTCCGCGACGGCCTCCCGCACCAGCCCGTACAGCGCCCCCGACCCGGACCCGCCCGCCGAAATGGCGGACGACCCCAGCAGGACGACCCGGCGCACACCCGCCCGCACCGCCTCGTCCAGAAACGGCGCGACCACCGGCGCCGGCTCGGCCACGCCGACCGGCGGAACCAGGTACACCGCGTCCACACCGGCCAGCGCCGGTCCGTGGGTGGCGGGCGCGAACCAGTCGAAGCGCACCTGGCCGGATCCCTCCGGCCTCCTGGTGGCGACCCGCGCTCGCACGCCCTCCTCGCGCAGCAGCGCCGCGACCCGGCCGCCCGTCTTCCCGGTCCCGCCCGTGACCAGCACGTGACTCGCGCGTCCGCCCATCGCCGCCCTCCAGATCTGGACGGGACGATACCGTCTCGTCCTGTTGATACCTTAGGCGGGACGGGTCCGTCCCGTCCACACGTATGCTCGGGGACCATGACCGGCAAGCCACGCCGCGCCGCGACCGGCGCGGCCGTCCTGCGGCCGCGGATCACCGCCACGATCACCGCGACCGTCCTCGCCGAGCTGGCCGAGCACGGCTACGCGCGGCTGTCCATGGAGGCGGTGGCGCGGCGCGCGGGCGTCGGCAAGAGCGCCCTGTACCGGCGCTGGCCGGCCAAGCGGGACATGGTCGTCGCGGCGCTGTCGGAGCGCGCCGTCCCGCTCGCGGAGATCGAGGACACCGGCTCCCTGCGCGGCGACCTGCTGGCGACGCTGCGCGCGATCCTCGCCTGGCTGACGACCCCGCCGATGGCGGCGGTCCTGCCCGACCTCGTCGCCGAGGCCGGGCGCGACGAGGCGCTGGCCGAGGCGATGCGGACCATGATCGGCGAACCGCGCCGCGCGCGCGGCGCGGCCACCCTCCGCCGCGCCGTCGACCGGGGGGAGCTCTCCCCCGGCACCGACATCGAACTGGCCCTCGACCTCGTCGCCGCCCCGCTCTACTGGCACCTCAAGGTCCGCCACGCCGCCCTGGAACCGGACTACCTGGAGTCCCTCGCCGACCACATCCTCCGAGCCCTGGGCGCCGTCCCGTCCCCGGGACACGACGGCCCAGCTCAGGAAAGCGCGCTTCCCTGAGCCGTGAGCATGCCGTGCAGGCTGATGGCGTAGGCGGGACCGGGGTTGGCGAAGGCGTGAGTGCGGCGGCCGTGGACGCGGATCCGGTTGGCTCGCAGAGGACGTTCGGTGACGCCCTCGGAGGTGATGACGACCTCGGCGAGCTCACCCGCGACCAGCGTGCTCACGCCGGGCTCGGCATGGTCGTGGACGGTGGTGCGGTGGCCGGGAGGCCAGGTCGTCAACCAGACGCGGGCCCCGTCGAGGCCGTCCAGCCGCAGCGGGACGGGCCGCGCGGCGTCGAACTCGACGAGGTTCCACCAGCGCCGCGGCGAGACGGCCAGGTCGTGGAGGCGGGCGGCGAGCTGGCCGACGGTCGGCGGCCGGGCGATGATGGCGCGGCCGTGCGGGTCGTCCTGACCACGCATGGTGAGATCGGGAACCATGGTCCAGAGGTCCTTCGTGTGGGCCGATGTTCGGGAGACGGCGTCACCCGGCGGATGTGCTGATCAGCGGCGACACGAAGGACACAGCGCGCTGGCCACACGGCGAAGTGCCACGGGGCTGTCAACGGAGACTCGCGCTGGCATGGGGACTAGGAGACACTCCGTCACCGAGCGTTGTCAAGTCGAACGTCGGATTTCATCACCCGTCCACCCGAGAATCCCCAGGAAAGGGAGAGCATGCGCCGGAGAAACAGGATCAAAGGAACGGAGTTCGTCCATGGACCGTCGAACCGTGTTGCGCGGTGGGCTGGCAGTGAGCGGAGGGGCGGCCCTGGGCGTGCTCACCGGCGGACAGGCGGGAGCCGCGGTGCGCGCGGGCGCGCCGGGCCTGCTGCGCGCGGACCGTCCGCGCCTCACCCACGGCGTACAGGCCGGCGACGTGACCGCCCGCGAGGCGGTCGTCTGGGCCCGCGCGGACCGTCCGTCGCGGATGCTGGTGGAGCTGGCCCGCCGCCCCGACTTCCGGGACGCCCGGACCGTGCGCGGCCCCGTCATCACCCCCGACACCGACCTGACGGGCAAGGCGTTCCTCAACGGCCTGCCCGCGGGCGAGGAGCTGCACTACCGCGTCCGCCTCGTCGACCTGGACCGGCGGACCGTCACGTCCGAGCCCGTCGAGGGCCGCTTCCGGACGGCGCCGCGGCACCGCCAGGACATCCGCTTCGTCTGGTCGGGCGACCTCGCCGGCCAGGGCTGGGGCATCAACCCCGAGTTCGGCGGCTACCGCATCTTCAAGGCGATGGGCGACGTCGACCCCGACTTCTTCCTGTGCAGCGGCGACCTCGTCTACTCCGACGGCCCGATGGCCGAGACGGTGAAGCTCCCCGACGGCCGGGTGTGGCGCAACATCGTCACCGCCGAGAAGACCAAGGTCGCCGAAAGCCTCGCCGAGTACCGCGGCCAGTTCCGCTACAACCTCCAGGACGTGAACTTCCAGGCGTTCAACGCCCGCGTCCCGATGCTCTACCAGTGGGACGACCACGAGACCCTCAACAACTGGTACCCGGGCGAGATCCTGGACCTCCCCCAGTACACCGAGAAGCGCGTGGACGTCCTCGCGGCCCGCGCCCGCCGCGCGATGTTCGAGTACACGCCCGTCCGGACGGCCCGCAGCGGACGCCTCTACCGCAAGATCTCCTACGGCCCCCTACTCGACGTCTTCATGCTGGACATGCGCACCTACAAGTCGCCGAACGACGACGGCCGCGACCCGAACCAGAAGGACGGCCTCCTCGGCGCCGAGCAGACCGCGTGGCTCAAGCACGAGCTCCGCAACTCCAACGCCACATGGAAGGTCATCGCCAACGACCTCCCCATCGGCCTGGTCGTCCCCGACGGCACCGCCCAGGAGTCCTCCTCCCAGGGCGACGACGGCGCCCCCCTCGGCCGCGAGCGCGAGATCGCCGACCTGCTCTCCTACATCAAGAAGCGCCGCGTCCGGAACACGGTCTGGCTGACCGCCGACGTCCACTACACCGCGGCGCACTACTACGACCCGTCCAAGGCGTCCTTCTCGGACTTCACCCCCTTCTGGGAGTTCGTCTCAGGCCCCCTCAACGCCGGCGCCTTCGGCCCCAACAAGCTCGACAACACCTTCGGCCCCCAGGCGAAGTTCGTCCAGGCCGCCCCCCACGCGAACACTTCCCCCCTGGAAGGCTCGCAGTTCTTCGGCGAAGTAGAGATCGACGCCCACTCGGCCGACCTGACGGTCCACCTCCGCGACCTGACCGGCAAGTCCCTCTACACCACGACCCTCAACCCGGAGCACTAACCCCCCAGCCCAACGCACAGCGGCCTCGCCCTCCCTCCGAGGGCGAGGCCGTCTGCTTTGCAGAACCTCACAGGCAACGAGCGAAGACGCACCTCGTCATCGGCCTCAAAGTCAGGCACGGGTTCCGGTCGGTCGGCGGCGCGCGACGTCTAGGTCCCCAGGCCACCCCTGTGATGCATTGTGATTATCTGGTCACTCCAAGTGAAACCACGGTGGGCGCCCAAGGGCAGAGGGATAGTGAGGGACGGCGGGGGATGACGCCCATCCCCTGCACGGACGCTCCGGAAGGTGCATCGCGAATGACCCCCAGCAAGAAGGCCATCGGTGCCCGCCTGCGTGAGGTGCGGGAGGCGCCCCCGTACTGGTCCCACCCCGAGCTGGCGCGGCTCCAGGCCGTCTTACCCACCATCGACGGGACGGTGTCGCTCGACTACGCCGCCAGCGTCCGTGACACCAACCAGCACCTCATCGTGCTCGACTCTCGGTTCGGCGGGACGAGCATCGCCGACCTCGCCACGCACGCTTTCACCACCGCGAGGAAGGCGCTGGCCACCGGACGTCACAACGCCGACGAGCGCGATCTTCAGGCCGCCGCCGGTGAGACCGGCGAGATCGCCGCGTGGACGCTGTACGACGCCGACCGGCTGGAGGAGTCGCGCGCGACCACGCATGAGGCGATGCTGTTGTCCCGGCTCGCAGGCGATCGCGCCATGGAGCTGTTCGAGCTGTCGCACCTCGCGCTCATCGACGTCCACCAGCGGCACAGCCGCGAGGCGCTCCAGATCGCCGAGCACACCATGGAGGCCGCCGTCCTCGCTCCGCGCGTCGAGGCGCTGTTCAAGCTGCGCGCCGCCCGTGCCCTAGCCCAGGGCGGCGATCGGGCGCGCGCGCTGCGGACACTGGACGCTGCGTCAGGCGCGATGCAGGAGTCCCTACATCCTCGTGACCCACACTGGACGTGGTGGCTGGACACTTCCGAGCTCAACTGGCACCGCGGCATCCTGCACATGGAACTCGGTGACCTCGAAGCCGCAATGTCCTATCTCGACGAAGCCGCTCACGGCCGCCTTGCCCGTGACCCGTACATCCCGATGCTCCAGGCCGGCCCGGTGACCGCGCGGGGTGTGCGGAAGGTGCTTCGGACCAGCCGTAGTTCCGGCGGCCCGTCGTCAACGCTGGCCGACCTAGCCGAGCAGATCGCTCAGATACGCGGCTGGAACGACGGGACGGACTGACCTCCGCCAGGCTCGCGGGCTACCCCGCAATGTCGCGACAGGTGCGCTTGCGGCGCCGCCCGCCGCATCAGAGAGGACGACCGATGATCGAGGTTGAGCTGAAGGCCCACGTCCGCGACCCCGAAGACCTGCGTCGACTGCTGCGACGGCGAGCTGACGAGGAACTGAGCACCTACCGGGACACCTACTACGACCGCACCGACGGAACCCTCACCGGTGAGGGCCGCGAACTCCGCGTCCGCGTCATCGACCAGGCCGGGACGCGGCGCACCCTACTCACCTACAAAGAGCCCGCAGTAGACGAAGCGTCCCGCTCCAAACCCGAACACGAGACGAATGTCGCAGACCCGATCGTCATCAACACCGTCCTCCGCGCGCTCGGCGCCGTCGAACACGTGCGACTGACCAAGCACTGCGTGAACTACCGATTCACCGCAGCCGGCCGGAACATGCTCGCGACCGTGGTCACCGTCCCGGAACTCGCCGGCACATTTGTCGAACTAGAGACAATGGCCGACGCGGACGAGATAGACGAGGCACTCACAGACATCCGCACGGTCCTGACGAACCTGGGAATCAGCGAGGACGATCTGACCACCGAGCAATACACCGACGCAGTCCTTCAAGCCCGAAGCTGAAACTCACGAACTGGCCCTGTGCCCTCTGCACACATATTGACCATGGTCACACCCACCCGTACGTGCCTCCTATCCAGGACCTGCCCGAATCCGATGAACTCGTCAAGTCCACCGTGACGTTGTGAACCCTCGCGGGGCAATGAGGACGTGCATCTCGGCCTCCGCCAGTTCGTGGACTTCACGCTGTTGCGAACCCTCGTAGGGGCTATGGGACTGGACACGCTCTCGCTCAGCGCGGTGATCCATGCGTTGCGAACCTTCGTAGGGGCTATGAGGACGTGGGCACCAGGAACGCCAGTCGCGTGTGCTGCTCCTCGTTGTGAACCCTCGCAGGGGCGATGAGGACAGGTCGCCACGCCTCCACGTCCACCAGGCCCGGCTGTTGCGAACCCTCGCGGGGGTAGACGATGTTTCCAGTGTACGGCCGATGTGCTCGGCTGCTTGCTCGGCGGTTGTGGCCAGTTGGGTGCCGTGGTCGGGGCCGGAGTACCAGAAATACGCCTCACTCTGAGAGCGCCAGACGACGTAGTGGGGTCCCTGGCCGCTTCGGATGAGGTGCAGGATCGCCGTGCCGCGCGGCAGCATCGGGACGACACCGGAGACGCGGCGGCGTATCAGCAGCGCCAGTTCCTCCAGGCGCTCGGCGCTCATTAGCCGCTCACCCGCTCGGCCGCGTCCCGCCACGGCTCCTCGACGTCGGCGGGGACGAACACCTCTCGCTTGTCGCCACGGGACGTCCGGCATCTCCACCAGCCGCCGCCGAGATCGACCAGCGTGCCACGGATATCGCGCGTCTCCAGGTCGACGAGAAGGTACACACCCGCGCCGCCCTCGACGCGGTAAGTGAGCACAGAGGGACCTGCCGCGCTTCCCGTCCCTCCGTGCCCACGCTCTGAGGTTCCGCCCATCAAGGTCTCCCATGCGATGTAGGGGGTGGGGCTGCCCGGCCGGTCGGGGCGCCGCCGCCCGATGCTTCCCGCGGCGCTGGGCGCCGCGCACGCTAGGCCCAGGGCCGCAGATGGGGTGGAGACGGCGCAGGCTCGGGTCCCGGGGGGGGCTGTCGGACCTCACAGAACGCCGTCCCCGGCTCTAGGGAGCGGAGTCGTCCGGCTGCTCGTGCTGCTGTCGGCTTTCCCGCACGCGTTGCCGGGCGGCGGCGCGCTCGATGATGTTTCCCCAGGCGTAGAGGCCGGGGTGCTCGGTGCGTTCGCCCTGGAAGTACTTCCGGGCGGTGAGCATGTTGTCGAGCGTGAGGTTGTAGGCGGCGACGGCCTCGGAGATGTCGCGTGCGCGCTGGGCGTCGGAGGGCCGCTTGGTCATCGGGTGCCCCGCCGGTGGCCGCGCGGTGGGTGCGGAGGCGTCCCCGCGGAATGCGGGTGACGTTCCGTGCCGCCGCGAGCAGCCGGGACGGTCCCGCCGCCGCGGGCGGTGCCAAGAAGGGCCACGGCCGCAGCAGACGACCCCGCCAGAGATCCGCTGCGGCCACGTCGGCGGTCGAGCTCCCGCAGGATGAGCGGGCCGAGATTCTCGATGGAGTCGACGCCGCCGACCAGGAAGGCTGCTTTCAAGCCGTGCCACGGCATGAGGGCCCACCACTGCGACGTGGCCTTGCCGTACCAGGGCCTGACCCCGGGAAACTGCAGCTCCAGCACCTCGCGGCGCGCCTTAATACTGCGGTCCCGGCTGTTCATGTCCTTGCCTCCGCGCAGGGCCGAGGGGATGGGATTGGTCACGATGAGGTCCGGGCGCTGGTCGCCCTCGGACTGGAGTGCGGCCGACAGGACCCGGGCCTGAAGGTGGGTGGCAAGCTGGGTGAGTCCCTCGCTCATGGGACCGAGTGAACTCGCGTGGTCCCGGCGACGGGAGATGACATCTGGTGACACGGAGACGAGGGCCATGCCGGACGCTGTGACGATCACAGGTACCCGGTCCACCGGCCACCAGCCGCCGGAGAACTACCGGGCGCTGTTCGAGCGCTACGTCAGGCCGTTCGGTGGCGACGCCCGGTTCTTCGTGGGTGGAGCGTCGGGGATCGACTCGTTGTGCCTGCGGTGGCTGGCGAGCGAGACCGACGCCGAACTCGTCGTGGTCGTCCCGGCCCGGCTGGGCGATCAGCCGGCCGATGCTCGCCACGCGGTCGCGACCGTCCAGGAGGAAGGCCGTCTCGCAGAGCTGGTCGAACTGGGCGGCGAGGCCCGCACGGACGGTTATCACGCCCGGAATCGATGGATGGTCGACCGCAGTGGCCTAGTGATCGGGTTCCCTCGCCGGGGAACGACCAACAGCGGAACCCTCTACACCCTCGCTTATGCCGCGGACCTGGATATACCGCGCTTGGTAGTGCCAGTGTGACGCCACCGATGGTGTACTCGCCATGTGGACTCCGACCGGCAGGCGGGCGCTCAGATCCTCCGCCGACTCCGAGAACAACGTGGGTGGTCATGGACTGACCTAGCCGGTCAGCTCAGGCTCCACGCCCGGAGCATGCGCATAGGTCGCATCGCCAGCGCCCAACTGAACAGCGTCCGCCGAACAATCGCACGCTGGGAGGAAGGCTCAAGCGTGCCCGATGAGCAGTACCAACTCACACTCGGCCTCGCCTATGCTCGTACCCCCCTGGGCGTAATTGACCTTGGGTACGGTTCGCCATTTCAGAAACTGCTCGAAGCGTTCGCTCTGCAAGGCGCCGGAACGGGCCGTTTGGACGTGCTGAGGACTTCGATCACAGCAACAGCGACCAATGACGGCGTGAGCCTACCGGCGTTCCTCGGCGCGTCCCTGCGCGCGCAGTTGGCCGCTGCGCTTGCCCGGCCGGAAACGCTTGGGGAGCCGGTCGTGGTCGGTCTGAGCAGCGCGAGCGATGCCGTCGACCAGCAGGTCGGAAGCGTGCCCTTCGTCCGGTTGCATCTCGTTCAGGCGGCCATTGTGGACGCATGCAGGCAACTACTGGCTCGCGAGGTGCCCACGGCGATGCGCACCCGTCTGCAGCCTGTTGCCGCCGGAGCTTTCGCCCTGGCCGCGAGGCTGGCCTTCGAGACTCACGACGACATTGCGGCGGCGGTGTTGTTCGACAAGGCAGTAGCTGCGGTCGGTGGAACCGACCCGTCACGGCGGGCGCTGACCCGGTCGAGCCAGACGATGGTGACGTACTACATGAGGGGGGACGTCTCGCGGGCTCGCGCGCTCGCCGATGCGGCCGTGGAGGATGCTCGACGAGGTGAGAGCGTGCTCATGCGGGCGCGTGCTCATGCACTGCAGGCGGAAATGGCTGCTCGCGGGGAGCCGCCGCAACATCGCCATGCGCATCTGGCCCTCCACCTCGCGTGGCATGACCTCGACCAGGACCATGCAGGCGATCCAATAGCGGATGTCTTCTCCAAAGGACGGATGCGAGGCTTCGAAGGGGTATGCGGGATCTTCCTCGGCGAGGCGGAGGAAGCCGAGAGACATTTGGCGAAATCCGCCGCGCTGCTGACCGGCGCGCGGGATATCGTGCAGCGCGGCATCGTACTGACCGACCGTGCACTGGCCCGTCTGCACCAGCAAGGACCGGGAGCGGCAGAGAGCGCTGCAGACCAATTGCATGAGTGCGTTGACCTGATCGCCACGACACGAGGACGCGTCTCGGCGCAACGCCTTCGGCGCGCGCGTCTGGAACTAGGCCCATGGCGTCATGAGCGGTTCGTCGCCGACCTCGACGATCACATTCACACGGCTTTGATAGGAATCTGAGGGGACTACCCTCTGACCCCCTCCAGGTCCCGCAGCGCTTGGAATGCGGCCTCCCCCAACCTGTCTGGTGCCACCCGGCCGCCACAGCCAAGGCTGCCGCGGTCAACCGTGGTCGATCGCGCAAGCCCATGCCGCCTCGAACGCCGCCGAGAGCCCTCGTAGGGGCCTATGAGGATTGGTCGGTGCGTTTGCCGCGCGGTCGGGCTTGATGTTGCGAACCCTCGTAGGGGTGATGAGGACGCCTCAGCTACCGCCCTTATCCGGACGCCCCTGCTGCGGCTGCTTGATCACATAGAGGGGGACATCCGCCTCGGCGTGCTGGCCCGTAGAACTGTCCATGCTCACCACGAACCGATGCTTTCCCAACTCCCGAACCTCTAGCTGAAGCTCAGCAGGAATGTCAAAGGTCGCCTCGACTCCTTGGTCCGCCCAAGGTGGAATCCCATCGAGGTTGGCCCGGCCCGCATTAGCCGCGATCACTTCACCGGATGGGCTTTCGACTCGGAAACGAAACGACAACTCCTCCCCGGGCTGAAGACCGCTCAGGTGCGCGATGATCGCGCGCTTGGTCACAGTCGGCAATATGCTACTGATCAGGATGTTCTGGTTGAGGCCGACTGCGGTCAGGGCTCCGTCGGCATCCTGTGCTACGCCCTCGGCCAGGATGAGCCACTCAAGCTTCATTCGCTACTCCTGTGGAGATCTCTGGGCCGAGGGCGCTCGAGGCATTGTGGTGGCCTACGGGGTGCTGCGTTACAAACGGCCGCGCTGCAGCGAACCCGACGAAGCTCATATCCGGTTCCCGCTTCACCCTGAGTGTGCGAGCCGTGCTCTCGCTCCGCGCTGCGCCACCGACCGCCACATTCCACGCGGCTTCCGCCGAAGAAGCCATGGCGCCGATCCGGAGAGTTCGCAGCCACCTGTCCACGGTGGGCGCCGTCTTGGCGTCGAGGCTGTTGTACAAGGCCGCATCGATCTCCGCCATCTCGTACCGGTTCGGCCGAAGAACGCCGTCACCCTTGTCGATGCGCTCGAGCCACGCGTTGACTTCGGTCCACAGCCAAGCTTGCGTCCGGCCTACCGTGCCCTCCGCCTGCGGGAAGCGCTCATCGTTACGCCGCTCACCCCGGATCCACTGATGAACGTTCTGCCGAGTCACCCCCACCCGATCAGCGATGTCCTGGATGCCGACCAGCTCACGGTCTAGCCGCAGCAGACACAGTTGGGGCACCAGTGCCCTGATGGCTCGTGAAGCGTGCATGGCGGCCTCGAAGGCGTTCTCTCCTTCGGCCGCGACATCGAGGAGGTCCACACCTCCGCCACGCGCCAGCATGGCGTCCAACTGCTCCGAGAGCAGGTCAGCGGTGTCGATGTCCTCGACGGTGGCGCCTTCAACGACGAAGATGAACCCGTACTCCACCGCCCTGCCACCTCGCCCTCGTTCGGCGTGCTGCCGATCCGGATCGCACTGCACTTGATCTCACAGGGGCATCGGACCGTGAACCCGTGGCCCTCCTTGTGGATGGTCCAGCCGGCCTCCTCAAGGGGCTTCAGCCACTTCCGGACGTCCTTGTCCGGATGATCAGAGAAGCGAACGAGCGCACCGGTCACAAATCACCCCGTCTTCCCCCTTGCCGTGCGACATCATGCCACTGTCTGTAGTCAAGCGCACACCCGCGCACGCACAGCGGAAAGGGTCCGCTCCCTCCAGGGGGCGGACCCTCCACGCGACCGGCTGGTCAGGCGTTCGTGCTGTGCGCTATCTCCCACAGCGGGTCTCGGATCTCGTCCTCCTCGTTCTGGACCCGATCCTTCAGGCGCTCGGCGCTCATGAGTCGCTCACCCGCTCGGCCGCGTCCCGCCACGGCTCCTCGACGTCGGCCGGGACGAACACCTCTCGCTTGTCGCCTCGGGGCGTCCGGCATCTCCACCAGCCGCCGCCGAGATCGACCAGCGTGCCACGGATATCGCGCGTCTCCGGGTCGAGGAGGAGGTACACACCCGTGCCGCCCTCGACGTGGTAAGTGAGCACGGAGGGACCTGCCGCGCTTCCCGTCCCTCCGTGCCCACGCTCTGGGGTGCCATCCATCGGTCCCTCCTTTGCGATGTCGGGGGTGGGGCCGCCCGGCCGGTCGGGGCGGTGCAACAGGGATGACCGGCCGGGCGGCGGGCACGAGACCGGCGCTACTCCGGCACTCGTGCGGCCGCGCGCTTCGCTCAACGCCGGCAGGAGGCGGAGCGGCACCCGCGCGGCGCCCGGGCGTGCCACCAACGAAACGTGGCGTGGGTTGGGACACCGCCGTCTCGCAGCCGACACACGGCTCCAACGCCTTCAGAGAAGGAGCGGCATGACGCATCCCTTGCCCCTATGCCGCTGGAGGACGCGCCTGCCGTCGCCTCCGCGCCCGACGAGGCTCCGCCGTCCACTCGCAGGGACTTTGCCTCCGCGTGTGAGGCGGTCGCTGGCCACCTCCTGCAGCGGATCCGTGCGGGCCGACGTGATGGACGGTCTGTCGGCGCGCTCTCCTGGGGCGTTCGCGTTGTGGAGGGGTACGGCGCCGTCCGGCACTCCGTCCAGGAGCCTCGCGAGTACGGAACGGTCATCACGCTGCCCTCGCGGGGCCCCATCGCAGATACGGGAATCGACGCCATCAGACCTGGAGCTTTCCGGTGAGCGCCACGGCCGCGCCGATGATGTCGTCGGCCTCGGCGATGGGGTTGCCCCACGCGCTGAAGAACCACAGGCGGCCCGCGTCGTCCTCGCGCGGACCGCAGGTCAGGGTGTCGGACGGCTGCGCCGGGTCATCCGCACCGTCACCCTTCCCGTTGATCACGATGAGGCTGCGCCGCTGGAGCACGGTCGTCAGACCGTGCACGTGCAGGCGGGTCATCAGCGCGCCTAGCCGGGCGTAGGGGATGTCCGGCGGTGCCGTGGGCTCGGTGGCGTCCATGCCCGTCACGCTATGTAGGCGACCCGTCGCTCGACTATGGGTGTGCAGAGGTGTGCAGCTACTAGTGAAGGGTCGCCAATGCGTCGGTGATCAGGGCGCGCGCGGCGTCCCCGTACACCGCCATCGAGGCCAACTCGCTGAATGTTCGTGCGTACTCCGCCACCTCGGTGGGTCGCTGCAGGGTCAGGTATCCCGAGATCAGCTCGACGTTCACCTGGAGATCGTCGAATATCCAGAATCCTTCGGCCGGCCAGCGTGTCCGCCCTGTGCGCATTGGCACCACACCGAGGCTGACGGCAGGGAGATGCGTCGCCACCTGGAGGTGGTCGAGTTGCCCGGCCATCGTCCCCGCGTCCGCCACCGTTGAGCGAAGTACCGACTCCTCCACCAGGAACGCGAACCGGCGCCCGCTCTTGTGCAGAACTCGCTGTCGCTCCATCCGGGCCGCGACCGCGGCGTCCACGTCGTCGTGCAGCCCGTTGCGCTGCCTGATGGCATGCAGCACGGCAGCGGTGTAGGCGCGCGTCTGGAGCAAGCCCGGCACCAGGAACGCCGAGTACGCGCGGAAGGATCGCGTCCGCTCGTACAACGGCAGCTGGGACTCCTGCTGGCGGCGCAGCCCGCTACGGAGCAGCCGCCGCCACTCCATGTACAGCGAGTCCGCCTCGTGCCGGGCGGCGATCAGATCCTCGGCACGATCGGACGCTCCGCACAGCCGACACCACGTGCGGATGTCGTCGCCCGACGGCGAGGTGGCCGCGTACTCCAGTTTGGAGACCTTCGTCCGATGCCACCCTGCCTCGGCGGCCAACTGTGTTCCGGTCAGACCTGCTTCGGTTCGGATCTGCCTGAGCTTGTCTGCGAGGGCCTTGCGGGCCTCCTGGACGCTGGATGACGGCGAGGCGGGCACAGCGTCAGACGGGCCTGTAGTCCTGGTGGTCGACACCGCGATCCCAGACCGCGTCGAAGGCCGCCGCGCACAGCTTCGCGGTACCTGGATCCTCACTGACCTCGACACCCGTTGGGCGCCCCTCACCATCGAAGAGGTTGAACAGCACCAGGCACCCGTCCACCAACCAGAAGTCGTTCCCCGGCAAAGCCAGGTCGGACGCTCTCCCCCGCGACAGCCAGCGGAGCCCTTCTCCGGCGGCCACGTTGGTGAATGCGTGTGAATGGGAGTAGCGGATGTACTCGCTGATCGGTTCCGAGACGATGCGGGCCCGGCGGACGTCGACACCCCGGTCGACGGTCATGGCGATGAGGTCGAGCCATGGCCGCCACCACGAGGCGCGGTCGGCAGGGTCGTACCTGTGTCCGGTACGCCAGGCGGCGATCCGCTCCTGCTCGGACTCGACGGTATAGACGTCCCGCATCTCCAGGTGCACCGCGGACACGTTCGCGGAGGTCAGCAACTCACGATACGTCGGCGTCACCGGCCACCTCTGGGAAGAACCGCATCATCCGGGCAGGGAACCGCATTGTGATCTCGCCGACCGGATCGTCGCCGACCTGGGCGCGTTCCGTGTCGCCGATGGTCCACCCGCGCAGCAGGTAGTCGCCCGTAGCGAGGTCACGCCATACAGTCGGCGACTGGCCGTCGTCCGACTCGGGGTCGACGCCTAAGAACTCCAGGTCCATGCCGCCCTCCGAGGTGCTGGTGTGCAGAGTCGTGCACGAGCCTCGCCCCGGTGCTAGCAGAGCGTCAAGGGCTATCGGCCAAACGTCACTTTGAAGTGTCCGGTGTCTTCACCGTCGCCCGGCTTTCTCATCCCGAGCTCGCCTCGGTAAGCGCGTTGCCGTGTCCCTCCGCGATCACCACTGATGCCCTTGATCACAGGCCCCCGACACGACACCCGACACGGACGCGCTCTCCCCGCGGGATCGGCATCGATGACCCCGTTGCGCTCGGGGTCGGGTGCCGGGTCGGGTGCTTGGTTGGTGTGGCGGTCAGCTTGCGGCGTGGCGGGGCCCGTTTCTGGGTGGGTGGGAAGGCTTGGCCAGGGACCCGGGGGGGGTCGTCGGCGAGGGTAAGGGGCCGAGGGGGGTGGGGGCGAGGCGCGGTGGGGCTTGGAATGGTGGGCGGGGTGCCGGAATCGGCCATGGGGCCCGGGGCCGGTGCACCTCGCCCCTTTTCGTGTTTCATGCAACTTACCGGACGAGGTGTTTGGCCGTGTGAGCGGCGTTCGTTCGGGCCGGGTCACACGCGAACACCTCTCTCGCGGGAGGAGCGCACTTCTTCGGTGAGGTGACATGACAGGCATTCGGAAAATCGGATCGCGCTCCTTCGGGATTTGAAACGCGAGGACGTCCGCGCCTTGCCGTCGGGCTGGTGCGCCGGCGGGGCTCCCGGCAGCGGTCGGCGGGGAGGCGCTCGGAGGCAAAAGGTGGGCGGGGTGCGGTCGGTTTCTCTTGAGAATGGTTCGGCTTCGGCGCGGGTGGAGGTCGTTGGCTTTTGTGGGGGTGGTTTGCGGGGGCGTGGTTGGCTGACGATGGGTGCGTCTCGGGGGGACGGGGCGGGCGGGGACGGCTGGGGGGGGGGCGGTTCCGGTCCGCACGGAGCGTGACAGCGGCGGTGGCGTAGTGCTTCCGGGTGGGGGTTCCATGGCGACGCACGGTGATTTGATCATGGTTATAAATCGGTGGATCGTCCCCCAAAATAGACCGTTAGTGTCCGATTTTGCCGGGGCCATACCTTGGCCTTACTCGCTCTATGCTCCATGGATGAGTAACTATTCGTGACGCGGAATAGGAGCAATTCCGCGCGCCGCTCACCGATGACGGCACTGCCTCCGGAAAGCGGCCGACCCCCCGTCACCCCCCGAGCATCAAAGGAGTCATACGTGAATTACGGAGACGAGCTTCGAAGCGAGATCATGTCGAATGGAGTGACCCCCCTCATCGGCGTGTTCGACATGTTCTCCGCCTCCGTCGCCGCCCAGCACTACGACGGCCTCTTCGTTTCCGGTTTCGGATTCGCGGCCTCGTACTACGGCCTGCCCGACATCGGCTTCATCGCCTGGCCGGACATGGTGTCGTTCGTGCAGCGGCTGCGGCTCGCCTTCCCCGCCCAGCACCTGCTCGTCGACATCGACGACGGGTACGTCGACCCCGAGGTCGCCTGCCACGTCATCGAGCAGCTGGAGCTGATCGGCGCGTCCGGCGTGATCCTGGAGGACCAGCAGCGGCCCCGGCGCTGCGGGCACGTCGAGGGCAAGCGGATCCTGCCGCTGCCGGAGTACCTGGAGAAGCTGGAGATGGTGCTGCGCACCCGGCGCGACCTCGTGGTCGTGGCGCGCACCGACGCCACCGACGAGGAGGAGATCCTGCGGCGCGCCGCGGCGCTGGCGGAGACCGACGCCGACGTCATCCTGGTGGACGGCGTCCGCAGCGTCGAATGGATCCACCGGGTCCGGAAGGTGATCGGCGGCAAGCCGCTGCTGTTCAACCAGATCGCCGGCGGGAAGTCGCCCCGGGTCTCGCTGCCCGAGCTGGCCGACCTCGGCGTCAACATGGCGATCTACAGCACGCCGTGCCTGTTCGCGGCGCAGAGCGCCATGGACGAGGCGCTGCTGCGGCTCAAGGGCGCCGACGGGCGGCTGCCCGAGACCACCGCGGGCAGCATCGGCGTCAAGGAGTCGCTGGCCCTGCTGGAACGCAACATCAGCCGGAACCACCCGAGGGAGCTGGCGGGCTCCCCGGCGTGAGCGCCCGGGGTCGACGGCCGGACCGGAGGCCGGAAGGAGCGAGGAACCCGATGCGCGCTGTCTCCGCGGCGTTGACGCGGCTGCACGTCGACCCCTACATCGCGGCGATTCTCTGCACGGTGGGAATCGCCGCGATGATCCCGGCCCGCGGCGGCGCGGCCGGGGTCCTCGACGGGACGGGGACCGCCGCGATCACCCTGCTGTTCTTCTTCTACGGCGCCCGGCTTTCCACGAGCGAGGCGCTGAGCGGGCTGCGGCACTGGCGGCTGCACCTGGCGATCTCGTCGGTGACGTTCGTGGTGTTCCCCGCGCTGGGGGTGGCCTGCTCGCTGGTCTCCCCGCTGCGCGAGCCGCTGTACGTGGGCGTGGTGTTCCTGTGCGTGCTGCCGTCCACGGTGCAGTCCTCGATCACGCTGACGTCGATCGCCCGGGGCAACGAGGCGGGCGCCATCTGCAGCGCCTCGCTGTCGAACCTGCTCGGCGTCGTCCTCACCCCCGTTCTGGTGGCGACGCTGCTGACGGCGGGGAACGGCGGGTTCTCGCTCGGGTCCGTGGGCGACATCACCGTCCGGCTGCTGCTGCCGTTCCTCGCAGGGCAGGCCGCCCAGCGGTGGATCGGCGACCACGTCAGGGCACGGCGCGGGCTGCTGTCGCTCTATGACCGCGGCGTGATCCTCCTGGTGGTGTACACGGCGTTCAGCCAGGGCGTCACGACCGGTGTCTGGAGTGGGCTGGACCCGGTCGAGTTCGGTGTGCTGGCCCTGGTGATCGCCGCACTGCTGGCGATCGCGCTGGGCGTCGCCGAGGCGCTCTCGCGGGCCGGGGGCTTCTCCGCCGAGGACCGCGTCGCCATCCTCTTCTGCGGCTCGCAGAAGAGCCTGGCGAGCGGGCTGCCCATGGCGACCGTGCTGTTCGGCGGCGCCGCGGTGAGCACCGCCGTGCTGCCGCTGATGCTCTACCACCAACTGCAACTGCTCGTCTGCTCATGGCTCGCGCAGCGGTTCGCCAAGCGGCCCGAACCGGCGGCCGAACCCGTCCGCGCCGCTGCGTGACCCCCCTTTCGGGAAAGGAAACCATGCTCATCAAGGCTCTTCTGTGCGCCGTCCTCACCGGCGCCCTCACGGCCGGGACGGCGGGCGCCGCGTCGGCCTCGGCGGCGCGGGACGCGCCCGCCGCGCTGCCCCGCACCGTGGCCGTCAACGCGCTCAACACCTACAACTCCGGCGACGACGCGGGCAACGACAGCTGGCTGGAGATCGACCGCTCCTACAACCTCGCCCACGGGGACGGGAGTCCGGGCAGCGACATCATCAACGAGGTGAGCGGCGCGTCCAGCGGGATGTCGCCCAAGTCGTCGAACGGTCCGCTGAACGGGTCGTCCAAGACGATCGCGCCGGGCGAGTCGAACGACGAGTAGACCGGACGGATCCGCTGGTCAGTGCGTTGCCTCGGTGGGCGGAGTTGCTTACCGAGCGGCGAGGGTCTAGCGGCGGCCGTGTGTTTTGGGGGGAAAACCGGAGAAGTAAGAGGGAACCCCATTACGGTCGGTGGAGGGCCGCCCACACAGCGGGGCGGCCCGACGCCGACGCTCCGGAGGAGCAGTGACCCCCCAGACACGAACAGATGCGAACGAACTGGCCAATATGCCCAAGGTCGACGTCAACCCGGGCGTCCACCAGGCCACCGAGGACGACGAGGAGCAGGTCCTGAGGGACCTGTACGGCGCTCCGGACCCCGACGGGATCTTCCGCGGGGAGGGCGCCTGATGACCACGGCGGCGCAGATGCTGGCGCAGGCCCGCAAGTCCCTCGGGATGTCCGGCCGGCCGAATCCGATCACCCGCGAGTACGCCGCCCGGCACGGCGACGAGTTCCTCAAGGCGTCGTGGTGCGACATGGCCGTCACGTACTGGGCGCGGCACAGCGGCAACGCCGGCGCCGTCCTGCTCGGCGGGGACCGCGCCTACACCGTCTGGCACGCCGAGGACTTCCAGAAGGCCCGGCGCTGGCACACCGGCACGACCGCCGAGGTCAACGCCGCCAAGCCCGGCGACATCGTCTTCTTCGACTGGGGCACGTCCAACTCGATCAACGCCATCGACCACGTCGGCATCGTCGAGAAGGTCCTGGGCGGCGGACGGGTCCAGACGATCGAGGCCAACACCGGCGACGCCTGCCGGCGCCGGGTCCGCGCGTCCGCGGTCATCGCCGGATACGGACGCCCCGCCTATGCCGGAAGCGACTGGATGGAGGACATGGTGAAGAAACTGCCCCTGCTCAGGAAGGGTGCCACCGGGGAGGACGTGGAGAGCGTGCAGGGGCTCCTCCTGGCACGCAGCCACTCCGAGGTGCGCATGACCGGCCGGTTCGACGACACGACCGAGAAGGCGGTGAAGGCCGTGCAGAAGTGGGGCGGCGTCACCGCGGACGGCATCGTCGGCCCCAAGACCTGGCCTGTCCTGCTCCGCGTGCACTAGCCGGCCCTCACTCGGCCCCCCGGTAAATAAGCCACAACGGGGTCTAGTACGCGATTCAACCCCGGCATACGTTCGTTAGGTCGCTCCACGGAGGTGGCCCCGATGACGTGGCCGGATCAGCGCGCTCCGCCCAGGGACGTCTCTCTCCACAGTCCGCCCCGAGACGTCCCTGGGAGAACGCATGCCACGTATCCGTGTCGAGGTCGACGGTGCGACGTACGAGGACGACGTCGAACCGCGCCTTCTGCTCGTCCACTACTTACGCGATCGGCTGGGGAAGGTCGGTACCCCGGTCGGGTGCGACACCAGCAACTGCGGATCCTGCACCGTCCTCATGGACGGCATGAGCGTGAAGAGCTGCTCGGTGCTCGCCGTCCAGGCCGACGGGCACGACGTCACCACCGTCGAGGGGATCGGCCTCGACGGCTCCGGCCACCCGATGCAGCGCGCGTTCCACGAGGAGCACGCGCTCCAGTGCGGCTACTGCACGCCCGGCATGATCATGGCGTCGATCGACCTGCTGCGGGAGAACGCCGACCCGTCGGAGGAGGAGATCCGGGACGGGCTGGAGGGCAACCTGTGCCGGTGCACCGGCTACCAGAACATCGTCCGGGCCGTGCGGCGGGCCGCGGCCGAGATGCGGGCCCCGGCCGAGCGGGAGGCGACGCCATGACGGTCGGCGAGGTCGGTGCCCCGCGGCGGCGGTCGGAGGACGCCCGGCTGATCACCGGGCGGACGCGGTGGACCGACAACATCACCCCGGCGGGGACGCTGCACGTGGCGTTCCTGCGCAGCCCGTACGCGCACGCGCGGATCACCCGGGTGGACACCGCCCAGGCGCGCCGGCGGCCCGGCGTGGTCGCGGCCCTGAGCGGCTCCGACCTGGTGGACGAGCAGGGCGTCCTCCCGTGCGCGTGGGTCGTCACCGAGGACATGAAGCATCCCGACCATCCGCCGATGGCGGTGCGGGAGGTCCGCTACGCCGGTGAGCCGGTGGCGTGCGTCATCGCCCGCGACCGGTACGCGGCGGTGGACGCGCTGGAGGACATCGACATCGACTACGAGCCGCTTCCCGCGGTCGTGGACATGGAGGCGGCGCTGGCCGAGGGCGCCGACCTGGTGCACGCGGACCTCGGAACCAACAAGTCGTACACGTGGGTCTTCGAGCAGGGCGACGTCGACGCCGCGTTGCGGGACGCGCCGGTGCTGCTGGAGCGCAGGTACGTACAGCAGCGGCTCATCCCGACGGCGATGGAGCCGCGCTCCGTCCTGTGCGTTCCTGAGGGTGAGGAGTTCACGCTCTACTCGGCGACGCAGATTCCGCACATCCTGAGGCTGATGCTGGCGACGGTGACCGCGATCCCCGAACACCGGATCCGGGTCGTCGCACCGGATGTCGGCGGTGGTTTCGGCTCCAAGCTCCAGGTGTACGGGGAAGAGGTCCTCGCGCTGCTGCTGGCCCGGCGACTGGGCCGTCCGGTCAAGTGGACGGAGTCGCGCAGTGAGGGCAACATGACCGTCCACCACGGCCGCGACCAGATCCAGCGGCTGACGCTCGCGGCCGAGCGGGACGGCCGGATCCGCGGGGTGAAGGTCGATCTGCTCGCCGACATGGGCGCCTACCTCATGCTGGTCACGCCGGGCATCCCGCTGCTGGGCGCGTTCATGTTCAACGGCATCTACAAGATGGACGCCTACTCCTTCACCTGCTCGGGCGTGTTCACGACGAAGACGCCGACGGACGCCTACCGGGGCGCGGGGCGTCCCGAGGCGACGTTCGCGATCGAGCGGCTGATGGACGAGCTGGCCGCCGAGGTGGGCCTCGACCCGATCGAGGTGCGGCGCCGCAACTGGATCCGGCACGAGGAGTTCCCCTACGAGACGATCGCGGGGCTCACCTACGACTCCGGGAACTACGAGGCGGCGACGGACAGGGCGCTGGAGCTGTTCGAGTACGACAAGCTCCGTGCGGAGCAGGCCGAGCGGCGCGCGCGCCGCGACCCGGTCCAGCTCGGCATCGGGGTGTCCACGTTCACGGAGATGTGCGGAATCGCGCCGTCCCGGGTCCTGGGCTCGCTGTCGTACGGGGCGGGCGGCTGGGAGCACGCGGCGGTGCGGGTGCTGCCGTCCGGGAAGGTCGAGGTCGTCACCGGGACGTCGCCGCACGGCCAGGGGCACGCCACGGCGTGGGCGCAGATCACCGCCGACCGGCTCGGTGTCCCGTTCGAGGACGTGAAGGTCCTGCACGGTGACACCGCCATCTCTCCGAAGGGCATGGACACCTACGGCTCGCGGTCACTGGCCGTGGGCGGCGTCGCGCTGTACTCGGCCTGCGACAAGGTCGTGGACAAGGCGCGGCGGGTGGCCGCGCACCTGCTGGAGGCGGCCGAGCAGGATCTGGAGTTCAGCGGCGGGCGGTTCAGCGTCCGCGGCGTCCGTGAGGAGGGGCGCACACTCCAGGAGGTCGCTCTGGCCGCGTTCGCGGCGCACGACCTTCCCGAGGGGATCGAGCCGTCGCTGGACTCCGACGCCACCTTCGACCCGGAGAACTTCTCCTTCCCCCATGGGACGCACCTGTGCGCGGCCGAGGTGGACACAGAGACTGGGATGGTGCGGCTGCGCAAGTACGTGGCCGTGGACGACGTCGGCAAGGTCATCAACCCGCTGATCGTCGAGGGCCAGGTGCACGGCGGGCTCGCGCAGGGCATCGCGCAGGCCCTGTACGAGGAGGCCGTCTACGACGCCGACGGCAACCTCACCACCACGACCATGGCCGACTACCTCGTCCCGTCTGCGGCGGACCTGCCGCACTTCGACACCGACCGCACCGAGACCCCGGCGACGTCCAACCCGCTGGGGGTGAAGGGCGTCGGCGAGGCGGGCACCATCGCCTCGACCCCGGCGGTCGTCAACGCGATCGTGGACGCGCTGCGCCCGTACGGCGTCGACGACGTGCCGATGCCGTGCACGCCCGAGCGGGTCTGGCGGGCGGTCCGGGACGGATCGGTGCCGGAACCGGAGCCGGACCGGGACGAACCCGGCGCCGGCGGCGGCCTCGGCAGCGCCGGAGGTGCGCGATGATCCCCGCGACGTTCGAGTACCTGCGGCCCGCGACGCCGGAGGACGCCGTCCGCGCGCTGGCCGACGCCGGGGAGGACGCCAAGGTCATAGCCGGTGGGCAGAGCCTCATGCCGCTGCTGCGGCTGCGGCTCGCCTACCCCGACGCGCTCATCGACCTGGGCCGGATCGAGTCGCTGCGCGAGATCCGCGACGAGGGCGGCACGGTGCTGATCGGCGCGATGGCGACGCACCACCAGGTGATCGGGGACCCGCTGGTGCTCGCGCACGCCCCGCTGATCGCGCAGGCGACCCGGACGGTGGCCGACCCCGCCGTCCGGCACCGCGGCACGTTCGGCGGGTCGCTGGCGCACGCCGACCCCGCGGGCGACCTGCCCGCGGTGGCCCTGGCGCTGGACGCGGTGCTCCTCGCGCGGTCGGCGCGGGGCGAGCGGGAGATCCCCGCCGCGGACTTCTTCGTCGACTGGATGACCTCGGCGCTGGAGCCGGACGAGCTGCTCACCGGCGTCCGCGTGCCGAAGCTCGGCGAGGGCTGGGGCACCCACTACGAGAAGTTCCACCGGACGGCGCAGGCGTGGGCGATCGTCGGCGTCGCCTGCGCGGTGCGGCGGGACGACGGCGCGGTCGCCGAGGCCCGCGTCGCGCTGACCAACATGGGGCCCGCGCCCGTGCGGGCCACCGCGGCGGAACGGGCCGTGGCGGGCGGCCCGGTCTCGGCCGGCGCCTTCCGGTCCGCCGCCGAGCGGGCC
>NZ_CAACVB010000129.1 GCF_900659635.1 Actinomadura roseirufa
AGGACCAGCAGCCCGGCGGCGCCCGCGAGGCCGAGCGCCTCGGGCAGCCACGACGCGCCGCCGATGGGCGCGCCGGTGGCGCCGAGCCCGCTCACCACGTCCCGGCCCGCCGAGCGCGGGGACACACCGGCGAGCAGCACCGAGCCGAGGACGGCGGCGACCGCGAGCACCGCGCCGGTCCGCACCGCCGCGCGCACCCGCTCGGGGTGCGGCCGCACCGGGAACCGCCCGCGGCAGGACCACAGCGCGACGAGCGCGGCGGCCAGGGGCGGCAGCCGCCACGCCGCGTCGTCGCCCGTGAGGACGGCCAGGACGCCCAGCGCCGCCAGGGTCACGAGCCCGTACCAGGCGGCTCGGCGCCGCAGCAGCACGCCGCGCGCGACCAGCAGGAGGGCCAGGGCCAGCACGACGGCGTGGACGGGGGCGAGCGGTCGGCCGGTGACCAGCAGGGAGACCCCGTCGAGCCAGTGCGGTGCGTGGACGGGGGCCGCGACCAGGGCGGCGACGGCCGCCGTGGCGAGCGCGAGCGGCCGGACGGGCCGTGCCCCCTCCGGTGATGTCGCAGCGTGCACGAGGACACCTCCGCCGATCTCCCAACCATGATCCCCCGGAACTCATTCCCTGGATCGGCCGTTGTTCTCCCTCCCGCCGTCCCCGTCCACCGGGCGGGGGACGGTTAGGGTCGTGGTGATGAAGAGGCTGCTTCTCGTGCACCACACGCCGTCGCCGTCGGTCCAGGCGATGGTCGAGGCCGTGCGCTCCGGCGCGTCCACCGACGAGATCGAGGGCGTGGACGTGGTGGTGCGCGCCGCGCTCGCGGCGACCGCCGTGGACGTGCTCGACGCGGACGGCTACCTCCTGGGCTCGCCGGTCAACCTCGGTTATCTCTCCGGCGCGCTCAAGCACTTCTTCGACCAGATCTACTACCCGTGCCTGGAGGCCACGGTCCGGCGCCCGTTCGGGGCGTTCCTGCACGGCAACAGCGACGCGGCCGGCGCGCTGCGCGCACTGGAGTCGATCACCACCGGGCTGAGCTGGAAGGCCGTCCTGCCGCCGGTCGTCGTCCTCGGCGAGCCCGGCAAGGACGATCTCGAGGCGTGCTGGGAGCTCGGCGCGACCGTGGCGGCGGAGCTGGGCTCGGTCTGACCCGGCGGGCGCGGCCCCGGTAGCGTGCGGCCATGAGTGGATTCCGGCACGTGGTGCTGTTCATGTGGGCCGAGGGGACGACGACCGGCCAGCAGGAGGAGGTCGCGGAGAAGCTGGGCGAGCTGCCCGGCCTGATCCCGGAGATCCGCGAGTACGGTCTCGGGACCAACGCGCGGGTGAACCCGGACGGCTACGACTTCGCCGTGGTCGCCGAGTTCGCCGACCGGGACGCCTACCTGGTGTACCGCGACCACCCGGTGCACCGCGCGGTGATCGACCAGTACATCACCCCGATCGTGGCGCAGCGGGCGGCCATCCAGTACGAGTTCTGACCCGCGCGCCGCCGGGCTCCGGCCCGCCCGGCGGGCCCGCGGCCGTTGGGCCCAGTTACAAAGCAAGCGCTTGTAGTAGAAAGAGTTTCAGGTTATTTTCGGCGGCGACGGCGCACGATCCCCGCACCGCGCCCGCGGCGGCCGGAGCGCGGGCACCGGCGGCCCGTCCCGTGGACGCCGTTCGCCGGGACGGATCCGCGCCCCGTTCCCGGCGGACGGCACCGCCGCGGCTCAGCGCGCCGTCACCCGCGAGTCCGGGCGCTCATGATCTCTTCGCGGAGCTGCTGCGGTGTGGGGGCCTCCAGCAGCCGGAGCCCTTCTCGAAGGGGAACCATGGCCCACCAGGACCCGGTCGATTCGCCGTACCAGACACGGACTCCTGGGAACTGCTCCTGCAACCCGCGCGCGGTGGCCGCGCGCAGGGCCGCGGGCGTGGGCTCGTCCCGCCCGGCGGCGCCTCGTCGAGCCGTCATGTCGCCCTCCCCCCGTTGATCTCTTCGGTAACAGCGTCCCCATGGGCCAAAGCGTCACCCCTACTCGTCAAATTGTGACTAAGCACACTATGAAGGGTCGTGAGCGCTGACGGCGGGACACCGCGCCGAGTGGCGGAATCTCCGGGATGAACAGGACGGGAACGTGCCGCACGAGGGCAGGGACTAGTGAGTATTGATGCCGTCGAACATCACCTTGAGGTAATGGTCGGCGAGCCCCTGCGCGTTCAGCCCGCCGCCCGGCCTGAACCAGCGGACCGCGACCCGGACCGTGTCGCGGATCATCCGGTAGGTCAGCTTCGGATCGATGTCGGCGCGGAACGACCCGTCCGCCTGGCCCGCCCTGAGGGCGTCCACCCACATCCGCTCGACCTCGTCCTCGGATTTGCTCAGGTAGGCGAACCGCTCCATCCCCTTGAGGTAGTTCCAGTCGTTCTGCATGACGGTGATGGCCGCGCGGTGCGGCTCCAGGGTGCCGAACGCGACGCGGACGAGGCCGGCGACCGTCGTCCGCGCGTCCGCGCCCTCGTCCACCACGGCCCGGTAGGCCGGCATGATCTCGCCGAAGAACCCGGCGAGGATCTCGTCGACGATCGACTCCTTGGAGTCGAAGTGGTGGTAGAGGCTGCCCGACAGGATGCCGGCCTCCTCGGCGATGTTGCGCACCGTCGTGGCCTGGAAGCCCTTCTCGGCGAACAGGTCGGCGGCCAGCCTGACCAGGTGGTCGCGCCGCTCCGAGCCCGGCGCGGGCGAGCCCTTGGCGCGGCGGCTGGCACCGTCGGCCCCCGTGCCGCGGGCGCGGGATCGTCCGGAGTCGGCGCTCGTGGTCGTCACCCCTCCATTATGCCGTCCGGACCTGCGCCGAGCCCTGCCGGAGGGGCCCGATCAGTCCTCGCCGGACGCCTCGTGGAGCACCGAGGCGACCCCCACGCGTGAGCTCACCCCGAGCTTGGAGAAGACACGCGACAAGTGGGTCTCGACCGTCCGGGTGCTGAGGAAAAGCCGATCGGCGATCTGCTGGTTGCTTCTCCCCTCGGCGACCAACGAGGCGATCTCCAGTTCGCGCGGCGACAGCCCGGCCGGCGAAGGACCGGTCCGCTCCCGCGGAGGAGCCCCGGGCACCCGCACCCCCAGCCGCCGCTGCTCGCGCTGGACCTGCGCCAGCCCGTTCGATGCCCCGATGGAGGTGAAGGTCTTCGCGGCCAGCCGCAGCAGCTCCTTCGCCCGGTCGCGCGCGTCCGCGTCGGTGGAGGTGTCGACGGAGGTGTCGACGGCGAAGCCCGCCGCCAGGAAAAGGGCCCGTCCCGCGTCGTAGCGCCCACCCGCGTCGGCGAACATCTCGGCCGCGGTACGAGCCTGGAGCGCGGCCTCACGGGGCGGGAGATGGTGGGACCGGGCCAGGACGGTCAAGGCCGCCGTCGTGGGCAGGGCCGGGGCGGCGAGCTCCTCGGCGCGCCGTCCCCAGAAGGCGGCCCCGGCCCGGTCTCCGCGCATCCGCTCGCCCCAGGCCAGGTTCTCGCAGCAGGACAGCCGCAGGCGCAGGTCCGGGGACGGTGCACGGGCGATCGGTGCGAGGAGCGCCAGGCCGTGTTCGGTGTCACCGGCCTCCAGCAGCTCCATCGCGTGCTCCTGGCGGGCGTTCACGGCCCACCATTCGTCGCTGCCCTCGCCGAGGCGCCTCGCCTCCTCGGCAAGTGTCATCGCCTTCCTCAAGTCTCCGGCCAGGCGCGTGGCGCGGGCGTGCTCGGCGAGAGCGAGGGCGAGGTCCTCGGTGGGGCCGCCCACGCGGGCCCGCTCGGCGGCCCGGCCGGCGGTCGTGACCGCCTCGGGAATCCGCCCGGCCATGAGGAGCGCGCGGGCCCGCCCGGACATCAGGCCGGCCAGGAGGTGCCGGTGACCGGTGGTGAGGGCCAGCCCGGCCAGCCTGTCGAAGTGGCGCAGCGCCACCGCCTGGCGGCCGGCGAACACCTCGCTCCAGCCCGCCCATACGAGCACGTCCATCCACTCCGCGAGGTCCTCGTCAAGGTTCTCGTCCAGCAACCGCGCGGCGGAGTCCAGATGGTGGACGGCGTCCTCGCCCCGGCCCACCGCCAGCGCGAGCACCGCGTGCAGGGACGCGACCGCGACCCGCCCCCCGGCGTCGGGACCCGCACGCCGCGGGTGCGCGCCCCCGATGAGGTCGCCGAGCAGTTCGCGTGCCGCCGCGTACTCGCCCCGCGTGATCTCAGCGGCGACCAGCCGAGGGCGTACCCGCAGGTCGAGGGGTGAATGCTCGGGGGCGGCGCGCAGCGCGGCCCACAGGACGGGGCGGATCTGCTCCCGGTTTCCGAGCCGCCGCTCGATCGCGGCGCGCAGCAGCAGCGCCCGGACGCGTTCGTCGAGGGCGGCGCGGGGCAGGTGGTCGAGCGTCTGGCGGACGCTCGCGCGGGCCTTGCCGGGGGCGTCGGCGAGGTGACGCAGCTCCGCCAGGTCGAGAAGCATCGCCGCGCGTGCCGGAGCGTTCTCGGGGAGAAGGTCGAGCGCGGTCTCCAGCAGGTCCGCGGCGGTGCCGGGATCCTCGGCGGCCCTGGCACGGGCCGCCTCCGCGAGCGTGGCGACCGCGCCGGGCTCGCCGAAGCGCGCGGACCGCGCGACGTGCTCGGCGCGGGTCACCGCGGGCGTCCCGGCCGCCGCCAGCTGGACGGCGAGGCGGGCGTGGGCGCCGACCCGCCAGCCCGCTCCCGCCGAGTCGAGGGCGGCGCGGCGCAGGAGCGGGTGCCGGAACCGGAAGCGCCCAGCCCGGCCGGGCCGCATGACGTCACGTGCCACCAGCTCGTCAAGTGCCCCGAGGACTTCGGCGCTCGCCAGCTCGGCGGCCGTCGAGATGAGCGCCGGGTCGGGCTCGTCCGCGGCGACGGCCGCCGCCTGTGCCACCAGGAGCGCCGTGGGGGACAGCGAGGTGAGCTCCATGCGCAGCGCCGCTCGGACGGCCGGCGGCGTCTCCCCCTCGGACGCGTTGGAGAGCGCCGTGAGATAGAAGGGGTTGCCGCCGCTGTCCTTGTGCAGCCGCTCGACGAACGCCGCGTCGGCGTCCGCCCCGAGGTACTCGCCGACCTCCTCCTGGGTGAGCGGGAGGACAGGGAGGCGGACGGTGCCCGGCGCCCCGCCCTCCAGCGCGCTGACCAGCCTGGGCGGGGCCTGCGCGGGCCGGTAGGCGACCGCCAGCAGGAGCGATGCGCGGGGCGGATGCCGGACGAGGTGGTCCAGCAGATCAAGGGAGGCGTCGTCGGCCCAGTGCGCGTCGTCGGCGATCAGGACCAGCCCGCCCGGCGCGGCGAGCCGCTCCAGCAGCCGCCGGACGGCGCGGAACGTCCGGTAGCCGGGCCTGCCCGGCGGGTGCGCGTCCGCCTCGACGGCGGCCAGCGCCGGGAAGAGAGCGCCGAGCGGCGCGGCCGTGTCCGGGTCGAGGTCGGGAGAGACCTCTTCCAGATGGTCGTCGAGGGCGTCGACGACGAGGCCGAAGGGCATCGGCTGCTCGAACTCGGTGGCGCGGCCCGCCAGCGCCGGGATCCCACGGGTCCGGGCCTCGCCCGCCAGTTCCTCCAGCAGACGCGTCTTGCCCACGCCGGGTTCGCCGGGCAGCACCAGGAGGCGGAACTCCCCGTCCGCGGACTCGGCCAGGGCCCGGTCGAGAGTCCGGAGCGCGTCCCGCCTTCCGGCGAGCGGCCGGGGACCGCGCAACGCGTCCTCGGACGTCCGGGCTCCGTGTGCTTCTATGCCGTGCCCTTCTATGCTGCGACCGTCCATCGGGCCTTCCGGCTCACGAGCATGCCTCGTCCACCTGGCGCCACGCGGTGACCCAGCGGCGCTGGTCGTCCTCCGAGCCGCCGCAGGCCGCGATGAACGCGCGGACGTACTCCTGGCGGACGGAGAAGGACCGCCCCGCGGCCCGGCCCGCCGGCCCGGTGAGCCTGTTCACCGTCGCATGCGAGAACACCCCGCCCGACGCGGCGGCCAGCTTGCGGCTCGACGGCCTCCCGGCCCAGGCCCAGTACCTGAGCAGCAGCGCGTCCAGGTCGTGGAAGTCCGCCGGGCCGGGCGTGCGGGTGAGCGGATCGGGTTTCAGGTCGAGCCCGCCCGCGTCCTCCAGCGCCGGGACGGGCGCGGGCACCGGGCCGGCCGCCCGCTCCGACGCGGCGTGACCGTCCAGGATCGGGTTCCTCGGCCGGCGACGGCGGCCGGCCTCCAGATAGAGCGGCCGCAGCTCGGCGATGTGGTGCGCGGGCATGCCGTGCCCCTCCAGCACAGCGACGACGTTGCGCCATGCCACCAGGGGAGTCGCCGGGTCGAGGAGGCGCTCGATGATCGGGCCCGCCGCCCCCTCCGGCGCGCGCGCGTGCCAGGGCGCCGGGGCGTACACCACGAGCAGGCGATGCAGACGGCTCTCGAACGTCTCGGAGCCGCCCGCCCTGTCGACGGTCATCGGGGGCCCGCCGTCAGCTTCGGCTGCCGCGGGAGGCGAAGGCGGTGAGCATGTGGCCGTAGGACGCGCCCACGGCCAGCGTCGTGGCCGTGCCCAGCACGGGCGACCCCTCGCCGTACATCAGGTAGAGCAGCCCGCCACCGGAGATCAGCGCATGCGCGGCGGCGCCCGCGGTGGCGGCCCAGGCGGGCCCCTCCACTTTCAGGGTGAACTTCATGGTCGTCCTCGCTCGGTGCACCCGGTCTCGGTGCGATGGGATCCGACTGGTCTTCACCGGACGATCAGGAACGCGTTTTTCTGATCCCGCCTCCCACAGCGAGGTCATGCGATCCCGGAAACCCGGTAATGACATAGTGGCAAAGGGCCGGAACAGGCGGAAGTGATAGGCGCATTTTTACGCCCTTCCACAAGCGCCGCCCACTCGGGACGTAACGCGCGCCTCGTATCAGGCTGTAAAAGGCCGTCAACGCGTGTATCGCGGGAGGCGGCCGAATACGGGTTATCCACGATGCCGCCGGGCACGCGCGACCCGGCATCCTCTACTTACAGGTCTCGCCCACGAACCCGCTCGGCATGGGATCCGACGGTTTGCGCTGGTCCGGAGACTTCAGCGGGGCAGGGCCCGACTCCCACCGGGCCCGCCCCGCGCCTCCGCCCGTCTCCGCTCCCGGCTCCGGGGCCTCTCCGCGCGGATAGAGCTCGCACCCCGGTGGCGTCCGCGAAAAGTGCTGCCGAAATGGCGGAAAAAGTGCACCCGTAATCTGGCCGGACCGGCTTGCGGACGCCGGGCGATACGCGCGTACCGCAACGGGTCGTGCGCGCGGGACCGCTGTGCGAGAGGATCGTCACGTGCCGAGAACCGCCGACCACGACGCGCGCCGGGCCCAGATCACCGACGGGCTGGTCCGGGTAGCGGAACGGGACGGGCTGCACGCGGTGACCCTGCGATCGGTGGCCGCCGAGGCCGGGGTCTCGCTGCGGCTCGTCCAGTACTACTTCGAGAGCAAGGCGCAGCTCATGAACGCCGCGCTCGAACGGCTCGAACGGCTCGGCCGCGAACGGTGGGCGGCGCGGCTCGCCGCCCTCCCGGAGCCGTCGGCGCGCGCCTACGTCGAGGCGCTGCTGGCGGAGGCGCTGCCGGCCGACCCGGAGGGCCGCGCCCACCAGCAGGTCTGGACGTCCTACGCCGTGCTGTCCCTGACCGAGCCGTCGCTCGCCGCCCGGCCCTTCGTCGACGGGCCGGAACGGCTCGAGCGGCAGATCGCGGCGGCCCTCGACGGTGCGATCCCGGCCGGCGCCGACCCCGGGACGGAGGCCGCGCGGCTGCTCGCGCTGGCCCACGGCCTGGGCACGAGCATCCTGGTGGGGCGGCGGAGCCCCGCCTCGGCCATGGAGATCCTTCGCTACCACCTGGACGACCTGTTCGGGCGGTGTTGATCGCAGGTAACGCGCCGGCGTGGTGGTTGTGGATCGCTGGGTGACAGGACGCGGGGCGCGGCGCCGCGGGGCGCGATCGTTACGGTTTGCGGGCCACGCCGCCGAAGGAGTCGATCTGCCGCGGCTTGCCCAGCTCCGGGAAGTCGGGCCGCCACAGCGGCGTCGACACCACGCCGGGGTCTACCAGCTCCAGGCCGTCGAACAGCGACTCGATGAACGCGGGGGTCCGCGCGTGGTACGGGACCGCCCCCGCCTCCGCGCAGAGCCGCAGCGCCTCGCCGCGCGCCGTGGCCTCGGCCGGCGTCCACTCGTTCACGCCGAGGACGTTGGTGCCGTCGTTGATCGCGACGTGGCTCCCGGGCGCGAGCGCCCCGGTGAGCTCGCGGACGAGGCCGTGCGGGGCGTCGGCGTCGGCGACGTTGCCGATGATGCCGAGCAGCAGCAGGCCGACCGGACGGGTGAGGTCGAGCACGGCCCCGGCCCGCCGGATGATGGCCTCCGGGTCGCGGACGTCGGCTTCGAGGTAGTCGCACGTCCCGTCGGGGGCGCCGGTGAGGAGCGCGCGGGCGTGCGTCACGACCAGCGGGTCGTTGTCGACGTAGACGACGCGGGCCCCGGGGATGTCCCGCTGCGCCACCTCATGGGTGTTGTCGACGGCGGGCAGGCCGGTCCCGATGTCGAGGAACTGGCTGATCCCCAGGCCCGTCATGTAGTGCACGACACGGACCAGGAAGGCGCGGGAGTGCCGCGCCACCTCCACGATCTCCGGGTACACGGCGGCGATCCTGTCGCCGACCTCGCGGTCCACCGGATAGGTGTCCTTGCCGCCGAGCCAATGGTTCCAAAGGCGCGCCTGAAAGGGCCGCGTGGTGTCGATGGTGGGGCTCCGCCGGGGGAAGTCGTCGTCCGTCATGGCACCTTCACAGGGTCTCGTGACAACCGTCGGCCGCCAGCGTAAACCCGGGTGTCATCCCCCGGTCGTCGGGGGCAGCTCGCCGCCCGCAGCGCCGCCCGCCTCGGCGGCCTCGGCCAGGCGGGCGCGGAGCGTCCGGGCGAGGGCCTCGCCCTGCCCGGTGAGCCGCTCGATCGCCGGGAGCGCCAGATCGTCGCGGACGGTGTCGGCGACCAGCTCGTCGTACTCGTGGGCCTTGGCGGCGAGGGCCTCCAGCCGGCGGTGCGCGCGCAGCGCCTCGTCCGCCGCGCGGGCGCTCTCGGCGTAGCGTTCCAGCGCCTCGACGCGCCGGGTCACCGCCGCCACCGACAGGTCGAGCTTGGCGCGCAGCGGACGCAGCGCCGCGGCCATCTCCGGCAGCCCGCCGGACGCCTCGTCGTCGTCCTCGTCGAGCCGCAGCCGCGCCTGCCGCGCCAGCACCTGCGCGATCTCCCATTCCTGGCGCGGCAGGGTGACGGCGTTGTCGACGGTGTCCAGCAGGCCCTCCCGGTTGACCTCCGAGTCGCGGACGGCGTCCACGGCGGCCTGCACGCGGCCGAGCAGCTCACGGCCCCGCGCGTCGAGGTCGTCCGGGGTGAGGTAGCGGTCGCGGCGGCGCTCCAGCTCGCGTGCGCGGCGCAGGTCGAGCGAGACCGACGGGGTACCGAGGGCGACGAGCACCGCGAGCATGCCGAGGCCGAGCAGCCACAGCGGGCCGAGCAGCGTCGAGCCGAGCAGGCCGGCCGCGAGGACGGTCAGCGGCGCCAGCCACACCAGCGGACGGTGGCGCGCGACGATCGTGTCGAGCTCGGCGCGCAGCGCGGGGTCGGCGACCGGGCGCGGCTCGGCGGGCGCGCCGTCCGAGCGGGAGCGGGCGGGCGCGACGCGGCGCCAGTAGGTGGAGACGTGTGTCTCGAACGCGAAGTCGCCGGGCGAGATCTCGATCTCGGTGGGCCCGGCGGGCAGCGGCCACGAGCCGACGGGATCGCCGCCGCCCGGCCCGGTGAAGCGCACCCACCAGCCGCCCTTGCCGTTGTCGCACCGGTAGCGGCCCGGGGCGACGTCGATGCCGACGAAGTACGTCCCGACTCCCGGGATGGAATCGCTCCACGCGCCACTGGTCACCGGCGACCTCCGACCGGAATCCTCCGCCCTGCTCCCTCGCCCCGTCCGGCGAGGCCCGTTCCTCCCGCACCATGAACGACGTCCGGGGGATCGTCAGAGTTGCAGTACCCACATCCCTCACGGGAAAGTCGCGTGCGGGCCGCCGGATCCCGTTTGGAATACTCCATCCGTGCGACCCGACTACGATCCGCGTGACGACCCGCCCTGGGCGATGCAACTGGTGGTGCGCCTTGAGAAGGCGAGCCCTCCCGGCCACGGGCCCGTCTGCGAGGCGGCCGCGACGGCGGTCGTCCGGCTGCTCACCGATCCGCGCGCGACGGAACCCGAGGGAGAATGGCGGCGGGCCGTTCACGAATGGGAGTCGCGGCGCATCCGCAAGGTGACCCGGCGCGCGCGCGGAGTGCGCTGGCCGGAGGTCCAGGCGCTTCCCGGCGTCACCGTCGAGCACTCCGGCGCCGAGGTGAGGGCGTTCGTGCCGGGTCCGGTCTCGGACGTCCCGCTGGAACTGGCCAAGCTCCAGGTCGCCGGGCTCGACCTGGAGGACGGGGGAGAGCCCGGCCCGCCGCCCGAGCCCCCGTACGCGACCATCGCCCTCAACCCCGGCGTCACGATGACCACGGGCAAGGCCGCCGCGCAGTGCGGGCACGCGGCGCAGCTCCTGCTGCGCCAGGGCGGGAAGGACGCCACGGCGTGGGCCGAGGCGGGCGCCCATGTCCGGCTCGTCCGCGACGTCCCGTGGCGGCGGTGCGTGGAGCACGCCGCGGTCGCCGTCCGCGACGGCGGCTTCACCGAGGTCCCGCCCGGCACCATGACCGCCATCGCGTGGCTCACCCTCTGAGCGCGTCCCGCGACGTGGAACGCGCCGGGGCCGGGGGAGTTCCCATGGCCCCGGCGCGCCGCCGATGGACGTGCCCGCGGCGGTGACTACGGAAGGGTCACCGCGACCGGATCGATTCCGGCTTCGCGGATGAGCGACGGCAGGCGCCCGGCGAACGGGTGGTGATCCGCCGGCAGGCCCCGGGGGTTGTCGACCACGTAGTGGACGACGTCGCCCGCGCGGCTCTCGGCCCATCGCGCGCCGACCGAGCGGAGCACCGCCGCGGCCTTCGCGGCGTCCGCCGCGCGCACCGACACGCGGATCGGGGCCTCGTAGGACGGCAGCGCCGCGGCCCGCCGCGCCGCGTCCGCCGTCGCCGCCGCGGGCGGGACGGCCGAGCGCGCCGGGTCCGGGCCCAGGATCGCGTTGTACAGCAGCTTGGCGGTCCCGTCGCTGAACGCCCGGAAGTTGGGCTCGGCGGCGAACAGCACCGACCGTCCGCGGCCCACCGGCTGGTCGACGACCGCGGCGGTGCCGCCGAGCTCGGCCGCGCCCTTCTCGAACCCCGACACCGACCAGTCGGCGGAGTCCACGGCCGGGTACGACGCGACCACGCCGCTGGACGCCCTCATCACCGGGTCGTAGGAGGTGAAGTTCCAGGCGGTGCGGCCGACGCCCTTCGCGAGCGGGCTCGCGCCGTCCACCTTCACCCGGAACAGCGTGCCCGGGATGTCGGAGGTCGGGTCGGCCAGCGTCGCCGTGGTGAGGCCGAGCCGGGCCGCGAGCTGCGTGCCGCCCTGCCAGCCGACGTAGCGCCCGCCGTCGCGCGTCCATGTCCGCAGCGCGGACCGCCCGGCGTCGCCGAGCGCGGTGTAGGCGTCCGGCACCGGGCCGTTCGGGACGAGCAGCACCCGTGTCCCGGCGAGCTTGCCCGCGGCGATGTCTTCGGGTGTGAGCAGCGTGTACGGCAGCTTCCACTCGCGGTCGAACCGGTGGCGCAGCCAGCCCACCGACTGGCGCGCCGACGACGTCGCCGACAGCCGCAGGACGCCGATCCTCGGTGCGCGCCCCTCGTGGCCGGGTCGCGGGGCCGGCAGGGTCCGCACCGGGACGGCCACGGGCCGCAGTACAGCGCCGGACGAGCCGCCGGACACGTTCCCCAGCAGCGGCATGCTCCAAGCGGTCACGTCGTAGAAGTAGGGGAACGGCGTGTAGGAGTCCTCGTTCAGCATGGCCTGGATCCAGTGCTTCTGACCCTGCGCCATGGAGATGAGGTACGTCCCCGCCGGAAGCGTCGCCCTTCCCTCGGGACGGCCGTACGCCTTGAAGTCGGGCACCGTCAGCGGTCGGACCAGCCGTTCCACGCGGACGCCCATGCGCTGCAGCCTCCGCACGATGGTGCGGACCTCAGTGCGCTTGGCCGGATCGTCGTCGCGCAGGAAGTACTCCCGGACCTTACGGCCGGGCACCGGTCGTTCGATCTGGTTCGGCGGGTTGTAGATCTGGTTCGGCTCCAGCGTGCCCGCCTGGCCCTGCTTGTAGGCGTCCACCGCCATCTGGTGCCACTCGGTGAGGATCCGGCGCCGGTTGCGCGCGGCGGCCGACAGCGACACCCACTGGGTGAGGTAATGCTCCTTGACCCGCTCCGGGTACGGGCTGTTGTCCCCCTTCTCGAAGGTCATCCCGGCGGCGTGGAACGCCGTCGTCGGAACCGAGTCGCCGTAGCCCTGGTAGAAGAGGTCGTAGGTGTTCCTGTTGAAGTAGTCGATGCCCTGCCGCGTGAACTCCGCCGCCATCGCCGTGCCGTACACGTCGTTGATCCAGTGGACGGCCTGTTCCGGCGTCTCGTGGTAGATCGGGTCCGCGTTCGGTGGGAAGAAGTACGATTTCCCGCCCATCTCGTGCGCGTCGATGTACAGCGCGGGCGGGTACTGGTTGAGCATCGCGAGCTTGCCGTCGGTCTCCGGCTGCGTCCGCGCGAACCAGTCGCGGTTCATGTCGAAGCCGTAGGCGTTCTGGCGCGTGTTCAGTTCACGGCCGTCCGGGTTCTGCATGGGCAGGATGACCACGAGCGCGTTCGCCAGGACGTTCGCGGCGGCGCAATCCGTCCGGTCACCGAGGTCCCTCAGCACCTTGAGAGCCGCGTCCGTGCCGCTGGGCTCGTCACCGTGCACGTTGCCGCTGACCCACAGGATGGGCACGCCGCGCTCCGCCAGTCGTTCGGCCAGCGCGTCCGGGGTGCGCGGGTCGCGCAGCCGTCCCGCGTCCCGCCGCACCTTCGCCAGACCCGCCCTGGAGACCAGCTCGGGCCGTCCGACGACCGCGTACTTCAGTGGACGGCCCTGTGCCGTCGTGGCCAGGGTCCCGGAGACGACGCGCTCGCTCTTCGCGGCGACCGTCTCCAGATAACGGTCGGACTCGGCGGCGGTGGCCTGCCGCTCGCCGAGCTCGAAGCCGAGGACCTGCTTGGGGGAGGGAACCTTGCCCCGGTAGACCGGCGCCGTCCCCGTCGGGTCGCACGCGGCCGGCACCGCCGCCGCGGCGGGGGCCCGCGCACCGCCGGGCACCGCGAGGGACACCACCAGCGACGCGGCCGCGACCGCCGACCAGGCCAGATATCGGGCTCTCATGAAGCCCCAAGCTCGCACCGGCGGCCACGTTCACCAACGGCAACATCTGCCAAGATCGGCCCCCACGTGCGCGTTCACACCGGAAGGACAGCAGCGCCGCGACACCTCCGTAAGAACACCATCACGCAACAGCAACTAACGTCGAGGGCACTGCAAGGACCTTGCGGGCGAAGGACCGGGGCATGCTGCGATCGCGTGCGAAGCCAGGTTCGAGCCTGCGAGAACCTGATCGCGCAGCGAGCCCCCGGGCGAGTCGGAGCGATGCCAGCGATCGCGCGGTGTCCGTGGAAGGAAGGCGTTCAACGCCTGACGCCGAGGGCACCGCAAGGCAACACCGCAAGAACCCTGCGGGCGAAGGACCGGGGCATGCTGCGATCGCGTGCGAAGCCAGGTTCGAGCCTGCGAGAACCTGATCGCGCAGCGAGCCCCCGGGCGAGTCGGAGTGATGCCAGCGATCGCGCGGTGTCCGTGGAAGGAAGGCGTTCAACGCCTGACGCCGAGGGCACTGCAAGGCAACACTGCAAAGAATTAACGCCTTGGGAGGCGGTTGATCGCGCTGAGCGCGAACTCCTGGGTACGGGTGAGGCGTCCCTCTCCGGGCGTCGCTCCGCTTCCGGCGCGTGCCGCGGCGATGAGCTGGGCCTTGGCGCTCAGCCCGTAGGACAGGAAGAGCAGGATGACGAAGCCCGCGAGGTAAGCGGTGTGCTCCAGAAGGCCGCCCACCCTGCCCTTGAGGACGTCCAGGACGGCGAACATCGCGAAGCCCGCCATCCATCCGGCCAGCGGCACCACGAACCACAGGTCGCGGCGGCGCGCCAGCCCGGCCACCGTCACCAGGACGAGCAGGACCTCGACCGCCTTGACCAGGAGAAGGAAGGAGCTGACCGGCCCGGAACTGAAGTACTCCTCCAGTTCCTCGCGCCGGTGGTCCCACTGGAACGCGGCCCCGGCGAGCGCCGTCACCCCGTAGGCGACGAGGAACGCGCCGACCGCGTAGTGGTAGCGGTGCCAGGTCGTTCCGCCGCGCCGCGCCCCCGCGCCGGCGTCTCCGCCCGTCCCCGCTCCCGGGTCCGCGCCGGGCATCGGCGCGGCGGGCACGGGCGCCACCGGTTCGGCGGGCGCCGCACCGGCCGGCGGAGCGTCGGCCCGCTTCGGCAGCCGCTGGTCGGGTCGCGTTCGCTCCGGATCCGCCCCCGCACTCACCGTCATCTCGCCCCCATCTTCGAGTTCGCCTGATAGGCGCAAGATATCCCGGATAGGGTCCCGGACACCCGGGACGCGCGGCCCTGTCCCGGACGACGGCGCGGCACGCCCGCGCCGACCGGCCCGAAGTGCTTGCGGACGGGCCGCCGAAACGGAAGGGTTGGGGCTCGTCGGGCCGCGCGGAGTCCATGAGGGATACGAGGATGACGCCTGACGATACGGGAACCGCCGCGCCTTCGAAGACGCGGATCGAATATCTGGAAGAGCTCGGCGACGAGCTGGTCAAGCGTGGCTTCCGGGTGCGTCTCACCCTGCCCCGCGGCCAGTCGCCCAGCCTGCACGTGATGAATCCGGACGCGTCCGCCCTCACGGAGAACATCCTGGCGGAGCAGGGCGCCGACGGATGGTGGTACTGGTGGTCGTGGGCCGAGCGCATCGCGGCCGCCGATGACGTCACCGCCGCGGCCGACCGGGTCGCGCTGGTCCTCGCCGTCCACTGACCGTCGTGATCATGCAGTACCGCCCCGGCGCACTCCGGCGGCCGCCTGCATGATCACGCCCGGCCGCCGCTCCCGCCGACCCGCCGCCGCGTCCTGACCCCGCGCCGCCGCGCCTCCCCGCCGCGCCGTGTCCGCCCGCCCGGCGCCTCGCTCATGCGCCGCGACGATTTCCCGCCCGTCCGGCCCCGGCTCGCTCGCGCCGCGTCCGCCATGTCGCTCCGGCCGCCGTGCGCCGTCCCTTCGCGTCGTGCCTGCTCACATGCGCTCGTCAGGGCCGCGTCCGTGCCCCGCCGGTGCCCGGCACGCGATCGCCGTCGCCCCCCTCGGCGTCCCGTTCGCGCGCGCGGCCCGCCCGCAGTGATCAGCCGAATGTTGAGGGGCAGAACATTCGAGCGGGCCGCGGCGAGGCCGGCTTCTCCGCGCTGGCATGGTGCTGACGAGCTCGATCCCGGGTTACGGGATTGTTACTGCCCACAACAAATCTGTGCCGGACGAAGTCTGGCGCTCCCGGCAAACGCGACATAAGTTGCGGGGCACAACATTCGCGTCGGTGGAGGTGCACCCCGCCGACGCCGCGAAGCCCGGCCGCGCGACGCGGCCATCACCACCCCCCGAAAGGACCCGGGCTATGCGCAAGGGGATCCTCAGCCTCACCGCCCTGTCCGCGGCCGCCGCGCTCACGCTGGCCGCCTGCGGCGACGACTCCGGTGACTCGAAGGACGCTTCCGGCTCGGTCAAGGGCAAGGTCGGCGTGATCCTGCCCGACACCACCTCGTCCGTCCGCTACGAGAGCTTCGACCGGCCCTACCTGGAGCAGGCGTTCAAGACGGCGGGCGTCCGGTACGACATCCAGAACGCCGAGGGATCGACCCAGCGCTTCCAGACCATCGCCGACCAGATGATCACCAGTGGCGTGACGGTCCTGGTCGTGGACGGGCTGGACTCCAACTCGGCGGCCGCCGTCCAGCGCAAGGCGCAGGCGCAGGGCGTGAAGACCATCGACTACGACCGGCTCACCCTCGGCGGCGTCTCCGACTACTACGTCTCGTTCGACAACGTGAAGGTCGGCGAGGAGCTCGGCAAGGGCCTGCGGAAATGCCTGGGCGGCAGGACCGCGAACATCGCCTACCTGAACGGCGCCCCCACCGACAACAACGCGACGCTGTTCGCCAAGGGCGCGCACAACGTCCTGGACCCGGTGACCTCTTACAAGAAGGTCGCCGAGCAGGCCGTCCCCGACTGGAAGCCCGACAAGGCCGCCACCATCTTCGAGCAGATGTGGACCGAGCGGAAGGGCCGGATCGACGGCGTGGTCGCCGCCAACGACGGCGTCGGGAACGCCGCGGTGTCGATCATCAAGAAGAACGGCGAGGCCGGGAAGGTCGCGGTCACCGGGCAGGACGCGACCACGCAGGGCCTTCAGAACATCATGGACGGCAGCCAGTGCATGACCGTGTACAAGCCGGTCAAGCAGGAGGCGGACGCCGCCGCCAGGCTGGCCGTCGCGCTGCTGAAGGGCCAGAAGGCCGAGACCAACGGGACCACCAACGACCCCCAGGGGAAGCGGGACGTGCCGTCGGTGCTGCTCCTTCCGGTCGGGATCTACAAGGACAACGTGAAGAAGGTCGTCGACGACGGGTTCGTCAAGGCCGCCGACCTGTGCAAGGGCGCCTACGCGGCCAAGTGCGGCGACGCGGGCGTGCGGTGACGGCGCGGACGCCGGAAGGAGACACGTGACTGCAAAAGGTGATCCCGTCCTCCGCCTCACCGGGCTCAACAAGAGCTTCGGCGCCGTCCACGTGCTGCACGACGTGGACTTCGTCGTGCGGCAGGGCGAGGTGATGGCGCTCGTCGGCGACAACGGCGCGGGCAAGTCGACCCTCATCAAGTGCGTCGCCGGGATCCATCCCGCCGACTCCGGGCAGGTCGAGTTCGAGGGCCGGCCGGTGCGGATCGGCGGCCCGCGCGACGCGGCCGCGCTCGGCATCGAGGTCGTCTACCAGGACCTCGCGCTCGCGGATAATCTCGACATCGTCCAGAACATGTTCCTCGGCCGTGAACGCCGCAGGGGCATCGTGCTGGACGAGGCGTCGATGGAGGAGGCGGCCAGGCAGACACTCGCCCGGTTGTCGGTGCGCACCGTGAAGTCCGTGCGGCAACAGGTGGCCGCGCTGTCCGGGGGGCAGCGGCAGACCGTCGCCATCGCCAAGGCGGCGCTGTGGGAGTCCAAGGTCGTCATCCTCGACGAGCCCACCGCCGCGCTCGGCGTCGCGCAGACCCGGCAGGTCCTCGACCTCGTCCGGCGGCTCGCCGACACCGGCCACGCCGTCGTGCTGATCTCGCACAACATGAACGACGTGTTCGAGGTCGCCGACCGCGTGACCGCGCTCTACCTCGGCCGCGTCGCGGCGGACGTCGCCCGCGCCGAGGTCACCCACGGCCAGGTCGTGGAGCTCATCACCGCCGGCCGTTCCGGTGATCTCGGCCTCGCGCCGACGACCGCCGCCGAGAGCATCTGAAGGGGGACGCAGGTGTCCACCGACATCCCCGAGAGCAAGGAGGCCGCCATGAGGATGGCGGACTCGGACTTCGCCGCCGACCGCCGCGAGCACGACGTGCGGTCCGCGCTGCTGGACTACCGGGACCGGATCCGCGCCGGCGAACTCGGCGCGCTGCCCGCCATCCTCGGCCTGGTCTCGCTCGTCGTCCTGTTCACCGCGCTGAAGCCCGGCACGTTCCTCAGCAAGGGCAACATCGCGAACCTGTCCACGCAGGCGCTGCCCATCACCATCCTCGCGATGGGCCTGGTGTTCGTGCTGCTGCTGGGCGAGATCGACCTGTCCGCCGGCGTCGCGAGCGGCGTCTGCGCGGCCGTCATGGCCAAGCTCATCGTCGACTCCGGGCAGCCGTGGTACGTCGCGGTGATCTCCGCCGTGGCGATCGGCATCGTCATCGGCACCGCCGTCGGCTGGCTGGTCGCGGTGGTGCGGATCCCGTCGTTCGTCGTCACGCTGGCCTTCTTCCTCGGCCTGCAGGGCGTCACGCTGCGGATGATCGGGGACGGCGGGACCGTGCCCGTCCGCGACGACGTCATCGTGGCGCTGGCGAACAAGAACATGCCGATCTGGCTCGGCTGGACCCTCGCCGCCGCGTGCGCCGCCGCGTACGCCGCGACGCAGCTGCTGCGCTGGCGCCGGCAGCGCGTCCGGCACCTGCACTCGCGTCCCGTCGAGCTGGTCGCCGCCCAGTCGGCCGTGGTGGCGGCGGCGCTGCTCGCCGGGACGTACCTGCTCAGCCTGGACCGCGCGCCCAGCCCGCTGATCACGCTCGGCGGCGTCCCGTGGGGCGTGCCGCTGGTCGGCGCGCTGCTCGTCGGCTGCACGTTCGTGCTCGGCCGCACGTCCTACGGCCGGCACGTCTACGCGGTCGGCGGCAACGCCGAGGCCGCCCGCCGGGCCGGCATCAACGTCACCCGCATCCGCGTCTCCGTCTTCATGATCGCCTCCGCGTTCGCCGCGGTCAGCGGGATCGTGGCCGCCTCCCGGCTGAACTCGGTGACGCCCGACTCCGGCGGCGGCAACACGCTGCTGTACGCGGTGGGCGCCGCCGTCATCGGCGGGACGAGCCTGTTCGGCGGACGCGGCAAGGCCCGGGACGCGGTGCTCGGCGGCCTGGTCATCGCCATCATCGAGAACGGGCTGGGGCTGCTCGGCACCAAGGCGTACCTGAGCTTCCTCATCACCGGGGTCGTGCTGCTGCTGGCCGCGAGCATCGACGCGCTGGCCCGGCGCCGCCGCTCCAGTGCCGGCAGGTGACCCGGTGACCGGCGGGGGACCGGACGCGTGGGCCGCCGGCTCCCCGTACGGCCCGTCCGCCGCTACCGGGCCGGGGAGCGCGGCTGATACGCTCACCACCCACGACCGCTGGGCGCGCGACGCCGGCGCGGCACGGTGGGAGCCACTCGGCATGTCAGGTACGCCCGTCCTCGACCTGCGCGGCATCGACAAGAGCTTCGGTTCCGTCAAGGTCCTGCACGACGTCGCGTTCTCCGCCTACCCGGGCGAGGTCACGGCGCTCGTCGGCGACAACGGCGCGGGCAAGACCACCCTGGTCAAGTGCATCGGCGGAATCCATCCTCCCGACCGCGGCGAATACCGGTTCGAGGGCGCGCGGGTGCGCGTCGGCAGCCCCCGCGACGCCGCCGCGCTCGGCATCGAGGTCGTCCACCAGGACCTCGCGCTCTGCGAGAACCTCGACATCGTGCAGAACCTCTTCCTCGGCCGCGAACGCCGGCGCGGCCTGGTCCTGGACGAGACGGCCATGGAGGAGATGGCGCACCGGGCGCTGTCGGGCCTCGCGGTCCGCACGATGGGCTCGGTCCGGCAGCCGATCTCCACGCTGTCCGGCGGTCAGCGGCAGACCGTCGCCATCGCCCGCGCCGTGCTGTGGGACAGCAGGGTCGTCGTGCTCGACGAGCCCGCCGCGGCGCTCGGCGTCGCCCAGACCCAGCAGGTCCTGGAGATCGTCCGGCGGCTCGCCGACAACGGCCTCGCGGTCGTGCTGATCTCGCACAACATGAACGACGTGTTCGCGGTGTCCGACCGGATCGCCGCCCTCTACCTGGGCCGCATGGTGGCGCAGGTCAGAACCGCCGACGTGACCCACCGGCAGGTGGTCGAGCTGATCACCTCGGGGGTCGCCGGGGAGCCGGGGCCGCGGCGATGATGAAGGCGGGCCCGTCGCAGGAGGACATCCGGCGGCACAACCTTGGGACGCTGCTGCGCTTCGTCCACCTGCGCGGCCCCGCGTCCCGGGCCACGCTCGCCGAGACCCTGGGACTGAACCGCAGCACGATCATGGCGCTGACGTCCGACCTCACCGCCGCCGGGCTGGTGCGCGAGGAACTGCCGCGCAAGCCCGGCCGGCGCGCCGGCCGCCCGTCCCTGGTCGTGCGGCCCGAGTCGACCCGCGTCTACGTGCTGGCCTTCGACGTCGGCGTGGACCGGCTGGTGGTCGCCCGGGTCGGGCTGGGCGGCGTCGTCCTCGACCGGCGCGAGGCGTCCCGGGCCCGCGACGCGGGGCCGGGCGAACTGCTGAGCACCCTGGTCACCGGCGCCCGGTCGCTCATCCGCAAGGCCGAGCGCGACGCGGTGTGCGTCGGCGCCGCCCTGGGCTTCCCCGGCACCGTCCGCCGCACCGACCACGCCGTCATGTTCGGTCCCAACCTCGACATCGGCGAGACGCGGCTCGGCGACGTCCTGTCCCGCCGCCTCGGCCTCGGCGTCCCCGTCTCGGTCTGCAACGACGCCAACCTCGGCGCGCTCGCCGAGCACGAACGCGGCGCCGGCGTCGGCTGCGACGACCTCATCTACCTGCACGGCGACGTCGGCGTCGGCGGCGGCATCATCGTCGGCGGGCGCCTGCTCGGCGGCGACGACGGCTTCGGCGGCGAGATCGGGCACATGGTCGTCAACCCCGGGGGGCTGCCGTGCGCCTGCGGGTCCCGCGGCTGCCTGGAGGCGGAGGTCGGCGAGCGGACCCTGCTCGCCCACGCCGGACGCGCCGAGGAGCCAGGCCAGACCGGCCGCGACGCCGTCCGCGCCGTCGTCGACGCCGCCGACCGCGGCGACATCGTCGCCCGCGAGGCCCTGCACCGCGTCGGCACCTGGCTCGGCCTCGGCGTCGCGAACCTCGTCAACATCTTCAACCCCGGCCTGATCGTGTTCGGCGGGACGCTCCGCGACATCTACCTCGGCGCCGCCGCCCAGATCCGCAGCGTCCTGGCGACCAACGCCCTGCCCGCGTCCCGCGAGCGGGTCCGCCTGCGCACCACCGCCCTGGCCGACGACACGACCCTCGTCGGCGCCGCCGAGTTCGCCTTCGCCGAAGTCCTGGCCGACCCCCTCCAGGTTCTCGCCCGCCTCAAGTCCCCAGAGGACAGCACGGTTTGATTCGGGCGCCGCCCGCGCCTCCGAGCGGGGCCCGGGCGAGCGTCGTGTCAGGGGCGCAGGCCGCCGTAGGAGCCCCGGTAGAACAGCAGCGGTGGCGTGTCCTCGTGGGTGTCGAGGGCGTGGACGCGGGCCACGACGATCACGTGGTCGCCGGCGGTGTGCTCCTGGTCGATCGTGCATTCGATCCAGGCCAGGGCGCCCTCGATCAGGGGGCCGCCGCCCGGGGACTCGGTCCAGTCGATGCCGGCGAACTTGTCGCCGCCCCGCGTGGCCAGCCGCTTGCTGACCTCGAGCTGCGGCTCGCCCAGGATGTTGACGCACAAGCGCCCGGCGTCGCGCAGTCGGGGCCAGGTCGAGCTGGTGTGCGCCACGCAGAAGGCGACGAGCGGCGGATCGAGGGAGACGGAGGTGAAGGAGTTGGCGGCCAGGCCCGCCGGACGTCCCGTGCCCGGCTCGATGGCGGTGATCGCGACCACGCCGGTCGCGAACCTGCCGAGCACCGAGCGGAACCGGGCGCCGTCGACGGCGCCCGCGGGATCGCCCGGCGGTTCCCGCGTGCCGGGCTCGGTTCCCCGGTCCGGGGGCCGCGCGGCCGGATCACCTGTGAGAGCGGTGGCTCGCAGGCCCATGTGACCTGATCCCTTCTCTCGGCCAAGCCTCGCTTGGACGACCGCGCGGAGAACCGTGCCGGGCGCGAACGGGGCGCGCGGCACATGACCACTAAAGCCGCTGTCCGGGCGCGCGGATTCCCAAAGTGGACGATCTCGGTCAAAGGTCCTGGTCGCGGATCGGTCTCGGGACGGAGCCGGAGAGGAGACCGGAGCCGCCGGGCGGCTAACGGCGGTGCGCCTCGCCGGAGGTGGGGGCGGGCACGTTTCCGTAGACCGTGACGAGCGTGTTCGACATCAGCCCGTCCAGCACGAGCCGCCCGGTTCCCGCCAGCCGCCGGCGCGCCCCGGCGGGCAGCCGCGGGCCCTCGTGCAGGGCGGCCCAGGCGATCCAGCCGACCGCGACGACGCCCCAGTAGGACACCAGCCGGTACAGGCCGACGGCGGCGACGGCCGGCGACAGCGCCGCCCCGAACGCGACCAGCGAGGCCGCCATGCTGCTCTCGATCGCGCCGAGGCCGCCGGGCAGCAGCGGCAGGACGCTGCCCGCCGCCTGCGCGGCGAAGTAGGTCAGGGTGACACCGCGCGGGTCGGCGTCGATGCCGACCGCGTGCGCCGCCGCGAGCAGCGCGAGGATGTCGAACACCCAGTTGAGCGTGGCGAGGACGGACAGGGCGGCCCAGTCGCGTCCGGTGGGGCGCAGCACGTCGCGGGCACCGGCCAGCCAGATCGGAAGAGCACACGTCTGAACTCCAGTCACTCCAGCCAATCTCGTATGCCGTCTTCTGCTTGAAAAAAAAAAAAA